>NZ_CAMYIP010000043.1 GCF_947258525.1 uncultured Eudoraea sp. | reverse complement strand
TTACATTGGCAAAAACGACGAACCTGTTGGGGTAATTCCGGTTTATGTTATCCATCATATTTCTAAGACCTTCCCCGGAGCCGCCGCTTAAATTAACCAGAACAGCCATATTCATATTATCCATAGAAGCAATCAACTCCGAAAGGTCCTGTGTAGCCATTTTGAAATGATGGCTGTGAATATCAATAAACGGATATCTGGCTTTTTCCACGATGTTTTCTGTAACAACTAATGTGGATTTCGGATTATACTCTTCAAAACTCATTTCCTGAGAATGGCCTTGAGATAAAAAAGCTAAAAGCATTAATGGAAGTAAGTAGTTTTTAATATTAATCATTTAGTTATTTTTTTGATGTTGGAAATGTACTATAATTCTATGAGGCATATTATTTAATCCCCAAATTATACAAATACTATATAATTAACTTTTGCGATCAGATAATTTTAAAAGTCTATTGTAATCTTCCAGAGTGTCAACATCGTAAGCTTTACCCCCGGGGTCCAAACCTAAAACCTTATCCCCAAGCCCTTGCAGAAATAGCTGAGCACCTCGATCGCCATCTAATTTTAATAAATCAGGAAAATAGGTATGTTCAAATAAGGCCGGAACCCCAATTTTATCCTCATATCTGGTACCAATAAGATCACTTTCTCCTGAATTATATAAATCTATAATTTTATTAATATGTTCAGTATCCATTAAAGCCTGATCCGCAAGAAGAATAAGTACTGCATCAGACTCTTTATTATAATTCAATAAATAGTCAATACCGCATGATACTGAGGTTGCTAAACCACCTTTCCACTTAGTATTTTCAAGAAGAACTACTTCAGTCGTTTTAATAGTATCCTTAATTAACCTGGCATTTGAACCAAGGACAACAATTACATCACAAGTCTTAGATAATTTGGATATTTTAATAGTATGTTCAAGAAGTGTAGAATCCTGCCATGGTAAGAGTTGTTTTATTTTCCCCATTCTGCTGGAAGATCCTGCCGCAAGTATTAAGATAGAAACCTTAGAACTCATTAATTATGAATTGTACCCAATTTATTCCTTAAAAGCATGGGGTCTTTTTTACGAATTACAGCGAGGATTTCAGATATTATGGATATAGAGATTTCCTGAGGTGTCTCTGCACCGATATTAATTCCGGCCGGCCCGTAAATAGATTCAAAAAAGTCATCTGAGATATCCAGGTTGTATTCCACAAGTTCATTTAACAGCCTTTCTCTTCGCGATGAAGGTCCTAATAATCCAAGATAAGTTGGGGTTACATTCATTAGGCTGACTAAAAACTTAAGATCTTTCACATAACTATGGGTCATTAATACTACTCCGGTTTGATTATCTATCATTTGTGGCTGAAACTCTTCAGGCGATAGCGCATGGAATTCTTTGGCACCTGGGAAGTCATTTATTCCCTTTTCTTCAGATGGTGAAGTAATAACAGTAACCTCCCATCCTGTCATGGAAGCATACGAACATAATTGAACGGCATCATGTTCTGAACCTATTATTACTAACTTAAAACATGGGGTTAGTTTTTGTTGAAATACTTCGGCTCCTAATTTAGTTTTATAATTGGGTCTCAGAACCAATTCACTTGTATCAACTTTTAAAAGCGTACCCAATTCTTCGTGGCTATTTTCCTGACGGGTGAAATGGGATTCCAGCTCAAAGGTTTTCCTGTCTTCAATGGTCTGCCAAAAAGTATTAACAGCTGTTTCATCAGGTATAAATGGTTCTATAAGTATATACAAAATTCCTTCACATCCTAAGCGATAACGACCATCATAGGTCATCATTTTTGGTATTCCGCTGCCAAAAACACTTTCCGCCTGTCTTTGTATTTCTTTCTCTACACAACCACCACTAACCGCCCCAACCATTTTTCCATTATCCAGGAGCAGCATCCGAACACCTGGACGGCGATAAGAAGATCCTTCCAGCGCAACAACTGTTGCCAGCACTGCTTTACCCCTTGTTTGTTGATGCGCTTTGTACGCGGCGAATATATTTTTTAATTCATGAGTCATTTATAAAAGCGTTCTGGTGTTTATAAAAGTTACTTTGTCATCAGTGGCATAAGGTACTTCCCTGGGATCTAATTTAATAAATCCGTCCGATCTTGATAAACTTGTAAGGTCTCCAGAACCATTATCCGGTACTAACCTGGCTCTTAACAACCCATTTACCCATCGGATTTTCACCCCAAGAAAGCGCGTTAGGCTACCTTTAATGGTAATGTCATCTTCCAAAAAGACTTCGACTTCAGGAATGGGGAGCCCTAAAGATTTTTGCAACCAATGTTTAAAATAAATATGATAATTTACAAAAGTGGATATTGGGTTTCCGGGGAAAGAAAATATTAGTGCATTCGTATTTTTGTAAATTCCAAACCAGAAGGGTTTACCTGGTCGTTGAGAGACACCATGAAATACTTTTTCCACACCTAATTCCTCGAGCACCTTAGGAATAAAATCAAATTTCCCTTTTGATACACCTCCGCTCAACAATAAAACATCGATTTCCTGAATTACATATGCTAATTTTTGTCTTATCATGTCTTTATCGTCCGATAAATGCAAAAGCAAAGGCTCTATTTGTTCTTCGTAAAGCGCAGCAAACAAAGAATAAGAATTTGACTTTCTTATCTGATGTGGCAAAGGATGGTCTTCTACTTCAACCAGTTCATTTCCTGTAGAAATAACAGCGATTCTGGGAAGTTTTTTTACTTCAACAGTAGACTTTCCAACCGAGGCCAATACACCAACTTCGGCAGCTGTTATTTTAGTGTTTTTGTTAAGGACCAACTCACCTTTTTTCTTGTCACTTCCTTTATCATGAATGTTTTGCCCTCTTTGAACTTCCTTATTGAGATTGGCTATTCCGTGTTCAATAGTAATATCCTCATACATGACCACAGTATCCGCTTCAAAAGGAACAACAGCCCCTGTCATGATTTCTACACAATGGTCTTCTTCCAGAAATTTATAGGTCCTTTGACCTGCTGCAATTGTTGCTTTAATATCAAAGGCTTTTCTGCCATTTTCAATGGCATTGTAATTAATTGCTATTCCATCTTTGGTAGCACGATCAAATGGTGGGAAATCCCGATCAGCATATATATCAGTTGCCAGGACCCTGCCAACGGCCTTTTTTAGGGACACCCTTTCTTCTCCGTAGTCTTGACTATGGTTCAAAATATGATTATATGCATCTGAAAAAGAGATCATAGCAAATCAGAAAATTGTATGCCATGATTACCCCTCCTTAAAAAAAACAAAATACTGGTGCTATTCACAATTAAATGAGTAATGTATTATATTGATTTATTCCACCCAAGATGTTATAAATAAACGATGTGCTATTATGTCTCAGTAACTTTTGTTGTGCAATTCTGCTTCTGATTCCAGATTGGCAAATAATATATAAGGGAAGAGTAAGGTCTATTTCCTGAATACGAGTTTCCAGGCTCTCAAAGGGAATATTTATGGAATTTGCTATATTATTTTGTGCATACTCTTCTTTTGACCTTACATCAATGAGCTGAATGGGCTCGCTACTTTCTAAAAGTTCAAAAAATTCCTCGGAAGAAATTGAATTGGTTGATTCGCATTCATCCAAATAATAATTATCCAGCACTTTAATTTTTTTGTTCTCAGGAATAAGAGGAAAATTCACTTTAAGAAATGACTGATCTATTCCAAAGCTTGTAAACTACCAACAATACCGGGAATAACACCAAGAACCCCGTTTATATTACAATCCGGGATCTCCACACTGGAAGGCATAGTAGGAAACAAACATCTGTAAGTTGGCCCCTCCTGGTAATTAAAAACACTCAGTTGAGCTTCAAATCCATGCAGTGCTCCATATACAAAAGGTTTGTCCAGGATAACACAGGTATCGTTAATAAGATAACGTGTAGGGAAGTTGTCTGTGGCGTCTACAACAACATCATAGTCAGCAAGAATTTCCAGTGCATTGTCTTTGGTCAGGAAGGTATCATGCCCTATCAGATCCGTTGCAGAATTTTGAGAACTCAAGCGTTCCAAAACTACTTCGAGTTTTCCTTTTCCAATATCTTTTTCATCATAGATCACCTGTCTTTGCAGATTAGTTATCTCTATTTTATCCCCCTCCACAATTCCCAGGGTTCCAATTCCCATTGCATTTAAATATTGAAGCACAGGAATACCCAGACCGCCTGCTCCCACTACCAAAATACGGGATTTTAGTAATAAATCCTGCGATTTATGACCAAATTCTTTAAGCGAAGTCTGGCGTATGTAGCGATTTGAATTCAAATGGATTCTAGTTTGGATATTACTTCCCGATAGTCTTCTTCTGAGTTTGCATTCATAAGAACAATATCATCCTTGGGGAAGACTAATTTTATATCAGAATTAATCAAATATTTTCGCGGACAGCTGCTAGTCGCATGCTGTAAATAATCTATGGATCCGGCCAAACCACCTGGTTCCCATATAGCTGCCAGAGGTTCTGGCAGACCACTTTCCCTAGTGGCAAATGCCGTAGCAACTTTTGA
>NZ_CAMYIP010000042.1 GCF_947258525.1 uncultured Eudoraea sp. | reverse complement strand
CTGTTTTTGGTTCTAATCCAGGATAGTACGCTTATAACCTACCATGAATACTGGCTATTCCTAATACAACCCATCATATTTTTGATGTTAGTTCACGCTTTCACTCCTGAGGTAGAATTAAAAGACACGGAAGCTTATTTCAGGAAACGGATCCCTATAGTTTTTGGTCTTAAAGCGCTATATATTGCCTTGCATTTGATTCCTGCTTTTGGCGTTAGCATCGAGGCGATGTGGTTACGGATTATTGGAATAATTATTTGTTTAATCATAGCACTAACACGCAATATAAAGGCCATTTATGTATTTGAAATTCTCTGGATCCTGACCTTATATTTCAGATAAAGATCAGGATTTCAGAGTGAGTTAAGCCTGTTTTCTCTTGTTCCATTTACGGATACGCATCATCACTTTTATTAGCTTCCCGTTATCCACAAAATGAAGAGATGGTACTTAGTTATGTCTTCTTTGTTATAGACAGATTGATAACTATTGCCATAAGCAACCAGATAATAAATGTTTCCCCATGTGTCATTTCGTAGGATGAACCGGCCATTTTGGCTGCCAGCAATACAATGTAAACAATAATAGGGGATAAAAACAGGCTAATTACAAGATTCAGAATCGATTTTTTGTAATCCATAATTCATTGATTTAGTTGATTAATAATAGAGTTATTTTATATGTTGTCTACTGATCGATTTAATGTTGTGATAATTAATCATAACAATCCTTTTTTAGTAATTCCTTTTAATTAAAATTAAGGTGTCTACTGTATCACTTTTTAGATTTTCCAGAACCCGCTTTCGCTTTCGTTGTCTAAGGTTTGCAGAAATTAAAGCCCATAATCCAAGAGTTAATGTAACGGAAAACATGTACCCATACCCACGGATAATTTGAGTTCTGGGATAGGCTATTTGCAAATCAGCGATTTTATCTTTTATTTCAGAAGGCAGGCTACTTTCAGCTACCTGATCCAGAAATCTGTGAAACTCAATGATCAGTTTATTTAATTCATCATCCGTGACCCGCCCGTCTTTCAGGAACCTATCACATTCGCGGTATACAAATCCCAGATATTTTTTACATGTTTCAATGTTCATTTCGTATTGTTCTTAATAGTTTTTTTAATCGCCGCCTATTGTTAAATTAATCTTACCACAAATTAAAGTCATTTTGAGTTATTTAAATAAGCATCTATGTGTTCTATTAAACTTTGGGAATTGGTAAGAGAAAATTCGAGCTCTTCTTTGGTTTCAGTAAATAGAATCCTCTTAAAATTGCTAATGCCCTGAAATGTGGCTGCAAGATGACTGTTATCTATTTTCTCCCAAACAAGTGAATCTATCAATGGTCCCTGGTCATGAATTGGCGTGGAGCCAAAAGTATAGGTGTTTACATAGGATGTAATTTTTCCCCGATAATCATTCGTGGTTTTTTCTATTCTGTCCTTTAGAAAGAATTTCTTATTGTAAAAATTCTTGATATTCGCCCTTAGAGAATCAGAAATTATTTCTATCAAGCCAGTCTGGCTTAAGCCATTGTAAGCATTCGTATTGTACACTATCTGAGCACTCCAGTTTGGATTAAATTCATGGCGCATAATATGAATTAGCGTATCTAAAGTTGCACCCTCTTTAGCTACCCTTGCCCTTAAAGACTCATTTAATTGATATTGCTCAATAATAAAGGGCAGCTTTTCTTTGATCAACAAGGTGTCTTGTGCAAGATCGCTCTTTAAGGCTATAAGTGAGTTTTTAATTTGGACTTGTGTTTTCTGATTTTCATTCCAATTGTTAATGGACAACGCAATCAGAATTCCAATAACAACCAGCAATATTTCTCCAATTGCATATTTAAGGTACTTTCCGGTTTTTCCTTCCGAAAGTAGATTTTGTCTAATTACCCGAAAGAATTTTATCATTGGTTTTTTGGTTGGTCATAGTTTCTAAATAGATCTACATAGTTAAAGTGAGTCCACCGTCTACGGTAAGTGTTGAACCAGAAATATAACTGGATTCATCTGAACAAAGAAAGATAATAGCTTTTGCTATCTCTTCGGGACGACCAGCTCTTTGTAAATGTACCGTAGGAAGCAATCCTTTATCGTACAAGTCGTCACCAACAATACCCCTCAGGCGTTGGTGCATTGGTGTATCTGTAACACCCGGACATAATAGGTTTACTCTGATTCCCTTTGGTGCTAACTCGGCAGAGACACTGCTCGTTAATCCAATGAGCCCGTGTTTAGAAGTCACATAGGCCGATCCGGTTGGAAAACCGAGAAATGAATTAACGGAACCGATGTTTACAATTGCTCCGCCATGACCAAGCTTGAGCATAGCCTGGGCTTCATATTTCATACAAAGAAATGTACCCTTTAGGTTAATGTCTATGACCTGATCCCAATCCTCTTCAGAAAGATCCGTTATTCCAAAGAATTTTCCTTCTATACCGGCATTATTAATTGCATAATCCAAACGGCCAAATACTTCTATAGTATGATCCACCATTTGCTCTACACTCCTGGCAACAGAAACGTCAGTCGTGATGGCAGTTGCCTTTCCACCTTTTTCCCTGATAGAAGCAACCAGACTTTCAAGTTCTGCTTTTCGACGCGCAGCGACAACAATATGTGCGCCTTTAGCCGCAAAAGCCTCTGCAGTAGCCCTTCCAATTCCACTGCTTGCCCCGGTGATCAACACTACTTTTTCTGCCATATTACTCATTTGTTTCTTTTTTTGTTGGTTAATATCTAATAAACTTTTTGTTATTGGCTTATTGATTGTCATAGTCACTCCTCCCTGGTTTTACAACCTTCGTGGTGAAGCAACTTTGGCCAAGCATAAATGAAGACTGGTAACTTGGTGCATTTAGCCCTAAGGTACTAAATAAGGCTTGAAATTGAATGCTAGAAAATGGAGAAATGGCGTTCAACCCCTTGTTTTATTTGTCGGACCAAACGGCCAATTCATTACCCGAAGGATCAAGAAAGTGAAATCTGCTTCCGCCCGGAAACGAGAAAATCTCTTTTGAAATGCGTCCTTTAAATCGGATTACTTTATCCTTTATTTGCTCCAGATCTTCATGATAAAGAACCACCAGGGCACCATTGGTAATAGCATCCTCAGCTTGTTCAAAGCCCCCTGCCAGGCCGCTATTTGAAAAGGAAGCATAGGTTGGGCCATAGTCTTTAAACGTCCAGTTAAACACCGCTGCGTAAAATGTTTTTACCGCTTCAAGATCTTTGGCTTTAAACTCTATATAACTAATGTGGTTATTGATAGTGCTCATTTCTATGAGTTTAATTTTATTGATTCATCCTTAAATTAGTAAAAATTGGGATTTGTACGTTCTCATTCAATAATTCTTTTTGTTCAATCATGAATTCCCTTATACTGACGATGCCCACATAATCCATGGGGTTGCAAGAAGGAAGATTGCCGTATTCAAAACCGTGATGATGGCACCTTGTTTATAGATATTTTCCGATGGTAAAAAGCCACTCCCGGCGAATAAAACATTTGAACTTGAAGCCTGGGGCGTCATCACCGCAAAATAATTTGTGGCAAATGAAAGCATAAAAGCCATTAGTGCTGCAGGTACCTCGGCATTTACAGCTACCTGTAAAAAAACGGCGTATAAAGCCAGCAATTGTGCTGTTTGACTGACAAAAAGATAGTGAATTACAACATATAATACGGTCAGGAGGATATATACCGTAACCCAGTTAAATCCACTTATTTGGTCAGCTATTTGAGCACCAAGGGTTTTCATAAAACCCATTTCATTCAGCGAGGTACTCATCATATATAAAATAGCAAACCATACATAGGTTTCCAGGGCATCTCCACCTCCTTGTCTGATATCTTCTAGGGTATAAACATTAGACAATATGAGTATGGATAAACCAAGAAAGGCAACAATGGCTAAATTGATATTCAAAAGCGGGGAAAAAGCCCAAAGCAGGATCATTCCAAAAAAGGTAATACCCATAATCCTTTCTTGCTTACTCATGGGCCCCATTTCATGAAGTGCTTTCCTGGCCATTTCGGGAGCTTCCGGGGTATGTTTAATTTCCGGCGGAAAGAGTTTATACAACACCATGGGTATTGCAATTAGTGCTATGATGCAGGGAACCGAAGCCACAAAAACCCAATTACCAAAATTCATGTTTACTCCGAATTGAGCAGCAATTCCGGCACCCACCGGGTTGGCAGCCATCCCGGTAAACCATAGCGCTGAACTTATAGTGTGTCCGGAGATGGCGGTCATCATTAGATAACTTCCGGTTTTGTTTCTGCTCTCTGGAGTTGGCAAAGACCCGGTGTCCAGGGATAAAGCATGGGCAATTGGATAGAGGATTCCCGATCTTGCCGTATTACTTGGAATGGCAGGTCCCAGGAGTGTGTCTGTGGCAACAATACAATACCCCAGATTTAAGGTAGATTTTCCAAACCGGCGAATTAATAAAAATGCGATACGCCTTCCCAGGCCCGATTTAATAACACCTTTTGCCACTAAAAAAGCAGCTAAAATAAGCAGTATAAAGCTCTCTGAAAATCCTGAAAAAGCTTTTTCGGGAGTAAGAACTCTGAATAGGACTACCGCTACCATCGCCAAAACAGATGCCGTAAAAATAGACAGGGCATCAATTAGAACACCTATGATGGCGGTTATAAAAATGGTGAACAAATGCCAGACATTCGGCGACAGATCCCAGGGAATTGGGAGATGCCAGATAATTATACCCAATACCAGGGTGATAACTCTTTTTATCCATCGCATTTTCTGGTAGTTAGGTGATGATACTTCCATTCAGTTTAACTCATTTGGTTTAATTAATTGGTATTTTAGTTCATTCCTGATCACAGCATATTACCAGGCTACCTTATTCTTTTATACAGCTCTTTAATATTTCGATGCTTAACCAAAAACCAGGAGTCATCTTATTTTAGACAGGACCGATAGCCAGGAGGAAATCTGGTTAAATAGTGTAAAATTGCCAATAACCCTGATTTGTCCGTTAAAGCCCCATTTATCTCTCTCTTTAGGACTGTTGATCATGGTTTTCAATATGTTTGCCAAACTGCTTATATCTGTAGGGTCCTCATTAATCTTTCCGTTAATATTGTGCTGTACCTGAAATCGCAATCCTGCCGCACCCGAGACCAAAACCGGTCGTTGTTTCCACATGGCTTCGGTTGCTGTTAACCCAAAACCCTCCTGGATGGAATTTTGGACAATAATATTAGAAAAGCGCTGCAGGGCGTTTACAATCAATGCATTTTCCTTGGGGTTGTCTAACGGCAGCAGCAAAATGGCAATATCTTCCTGTAGTTCGGGATCAATGGATCGGTATTGTTCAATCAATTCGTTCAGTACTTCCTCTCCTTCCGGATCGTCAGCCACATATGCTGGGTCCGGTCCGCCTAAGACCAATCGTGCCGCTTTAATCCTTTTGTAGGGAATACTGGATCTGTCTCCGGCAGCCTCATTTTCCCTTTTCATCATGATAAAGGCATTCATAAGTTCCTTAAAACCTTTTAGCCTGTCCCAACGGGAGATTTCTGTAACAGTTGGTCTGTAGATAAGATCCAGCTTGCTGTTGTGATTTACTGTGTTGAAGGTGCCATCGGGCATTACACGCCTTGCCTGGTGGTCATAAAAACCAAAGAGCAAAGGTTCACGGCCATTGACGATGCCTGCTTGCAATAAGATACTGATGCATTTATCCGTATGCAGTGTTCTGTTCTTATGGCTCAGGGGATCAATGGCTGGTGTAATAATTGCGGTTTTTTCCTTCAGTTCTTCAGGAACATAGGTAGTGAGACTGAAGACGAAATGGTCATAGGAGTCAAAATAGCTCGATAGAAATGACCAGACTCCCTGGGTTGTTTCATTTTGTTCTTCCAAACCAATATGACAACGCCATACCAATTTCACATTTCTTTTTTTAGCGATCATTGCCGCGAGCGGCATAGGTTGTGGATCGTGGATTACAACCAAGTCTCCATCGCTTATAGCAGCTACAGCTCGCTCTGCATTCTGGGCATTTACCTGCTCAAAAATGGCTCGATCTTCATCAGTAAAAATACCATCACCGCTGCCGTGTATTGCATTGTGTATTCGTTTGGTAAGGGTAAAAAACAATTCATCACTGGCTTCAATGACCATCCATTCTATCTTTACACCCAGAGATCTCATAATTCGTATTTGGCTGGGCAGCATCTCTGCTACACCGCCCCCTGTAGCGGTAGAATTAATCATCCAAATAGTACAGCCTTTGAGGTCGGCAACCGATTGTTTTGTGGTTTCTAAAAATTCGTTTACCAGATTAAACAAGCTGCCATAGGCCTTGTAATCCTCAATTTTAGGACCGTCTTTGATGTTTATCTTCTGCATGAAAGTTGGTTTATTTTTGCTATTATGGTCAATTGTTTAAGAGCTATTCCACATTAGGATTTTTCAGCTAAGAAATCAGGCTGTTTAAAAGTAATAAAATTTAAAGTAGGGAAAAGCCAAAGTAATATCATAGCTGTGTTTCTGCTGCTATTTAGCGGTTTTGATGATATTCAATAATTTTTCCTGCGCTTTAGAAAAATGAGCAGTGACATTAGGAATTTCCTTATTCAGATAGTTCGTTTTCACAATTTTATCCGAGACCTTAAATGCTTCCAGTAGTTTCCTGGCCGCCTCAATTTTGGTGTTGGCTGATGTACTCCCAATCTCATAAAACCAAATAGGAGAACTTTCTGCAAATGGGTAACTGTCCATCATGGGCCAATCGCTTTTGCCCCCGGAAACCCGTGCTGTAACCCATCCTCCTTCAGGAATTTGAATAGAACCCTTGTAGGTTTCACTATCGCTGCCTTTACTTTTTTTAGTCCAGACTACTTTTCCATTGACGAATATTTCCACTTTCTCATAAGGAACAGGGGAATATACGTTTAGCAGCCAACTGGCTTTACTTTTTTTGGCGGTCACAACGCCACCTACCTCATTATCATCTACAGAAAATAAAAGTTGCGGGCCATTACTAACAAAACTCCTCCCTTTTTTTAGAGCGTCTAAAAAGCTTTGCTCAGTTAATGCTCCCTCAGGTTTTACATATACTCTGGTGGCGCCAACAGCCATAGTTCTGTAATAGTCGTTCATTACATCACTGCCTGCAGATATAGCAATTGGAATACCCAGGTTGAGAAACTCGTGCCACAATGCGGAAGTCCCGATTTCATCTGTCCACAAACACCCCAATTCCAAAATATCTACTTCTTCCAGTACAGCATCCGCTATCAATGATTTTGGAATAGCCCCGGCTGCTCCTTCTTTAAAAGGATCTTGCACAGCTACCGGGTGCACATAGCCCGAAACCGCACCTTTTTCTCGTGCAAATCGTAAAGGTTCGGCATTTAACCGGTCGTCATTTCCATAAATATCGTAGGAAGGACCCCATACCCAGGGCCAGAAGAGTTCCTGGGTTCCGATTATATTTAAATGACCAAAAAAATGTGAACGAACCTCTTGTCCGAACCTTAACATTGGGGTTCCCTCATTTTTCCAATGTATCAAATCCTGCTCCAGAAACCGATTACCTAAATTAGCCACCAAGGGGTAGCCAATAGTTATGCCCTCGGCTTTAAGATCTATAAGAATATCTTCAGGCTCTAATCGGTTTGTACCACCATAGTTTAGATGGAAATGATTATCCGCAGCATACCAACCTTCTTTGTTTGCATCCCATATCATTGTCAGGTTTATTTCTGTTTCCTTAGTGCCTTCACCTATCTCAACATTCTGGATATGTTTTGAGGTTGAAAAACCATGGGCAGCCGTAATGGTAAGCTCTCCAATAGGTGCCTCTATTTCAATTTCTCCCGGGGAATAGAAAAACACTAATCCATTTTGCCCTTCAGAATGAACAACTCCTTTATTGGGAATAATGGGATGTCCATTGCTATGGGTAATGTTAAACCTAACTGCTTCTGTTTTTCCATCTACTTTGCTATGGATCTTGAGTTTGCCGGTTGCTGTTCCCCAATTCCATTTCTTTATTGTTAGAATTTCCGGTGAACCACCATTGACACTGATTCTTTTTAGCTCGGAAACTTCATTTTCATTGTATTCTGCAAAATAGACCCAGCGACCGTCATAGCTAAATTTTGGAGTTAAAGGAAGGCCTTGACTTTTAGTAAGTAGCATCCTGCTTTTGGGAATTGTAATGTTTAGCAATCGAAGCTCGTAATCGTCACCATTGGGCCAGGTATAGGCTAAAGTTGTATTATCAGGTGAAAGAGTAAAAGCCGCTTGAGATGCAAAGTTTTCCTCTGCCAGATGGGTAGATGTGTTTTCAGTAATATCTAACAGCTCTATAGAATCATAGGAAAATCCACTTTTCTTTAAGTATACTATTTTGTCACCTTCAAGTGTTGGAACAGGAAGCCGCTCTAGACTCTTTTCTTGAGTAAGAACACTAATTTCTGATGAAGAAAGATTTATTTTCCAAAGATCAAAAGACCCATTTTTAGCAGAGGAGTAATATACAAAGTCACCCGATGATGCAAAAACAGGGTCTAGGTCCAGGGCTTCTGTGTCAACAAGGATGGTCTCTTTTTTTGAAAGAACGTCAAGCAAAACAATTTGGGTATCTGAGCCATTGTCCCTGACAAAAACGATTTGTTCTGCATTGGGAGACCAATTCGGCCTGGAATCAATGCCACCAGAAGTGGTTATCCTCATGGCTTCCGATGTATCTAGATCCAGCATCCATAACCATCCTTTGGCGGAAAATACAACCTGATTATCACGGGGAGATGGTGCAGGATCCAGTGGACCGGAATTTAGGACAGGAAGCTCAAACCCTTCCAGGTATACATGATGACCATATCCGTCCACTTTTGGATATCGATTTTTCCACTGCGCATTTGAGGATGGGATACTAAAAAGAAGAAAGCAAATTAATAATATAAATTTTCTCATGGTATTTCAGGTTTTAAATAAAGGTCATCTAATTCGGCTCTTTTACTGTTAGGGATCAGCCACACCCAATCTGGATAGCCGGGAATAAAGGCCTCAGGAAATACCATTAAGTCAACACCTTTTTCTCCCGCATCTAATATCGCTTCACAAGCTTTCTCCACAGTTTGTTCTTTATTTAAGAATATTGGGGAAAGTTGTGCGGCTGCTACCTTAATGTTTTTTCTCATCTTGCTTATTCTTTACAATGCTTTGCCCATGATTATGACAAGCCGTAAGTAAATGAACCTGTCCGCCTCAGGAGTACAGGCACAAATTTTTCAGCCCATTCTTTTGAGAAATCGGCGTCATGAAATTTATGTAAAGCTTCTATTTTCATGTAATTACTATATCGAAAATGTCCTTATTATTATTAATTCAATATTATCAACAGCTTAGTTAAAGCCAACGTTTTAATTGCCGTAAATTTCACAACTTAAAGGTTTAGCAAACAAGTTAAGAAATATAAAGCCACTTATTAATTCTATCTGAAATTAAAAATAACGATCTCTTAAATAGACGGGCATTTTTTTGGGCTTCATTTCTTTTTTTCTCCACATGTTAAATTTTATATTGGTTATATTGCACCTAACTGCAGTGGAAAAGAATCTATAGCACAGTCCTCCCGGCAGTCTTACAAAACGACGTTGAATACTAAAAAACCTAACTTTATGATTAGACCTTCTAACAACGAAACCAGTGCAAACAATGAAACGGATCCTTCCGGGAAATATGTAATTTTTCAGCTTGGTTCTTATCCCTGGCAATCCCCGGTAGAGGCAACCTCCGGATCAGGAATATTGCACGAGGCACAACATGAGGTTTTTAATACTATGGAAGGTGTAGCCAGCTATTCTATATTTCCGTCCGGATTTGCCCGCCAAAAGAACGAGGACTTAAATAGAAATGATGTCAGAATCTATGAAATGGATTCCGAGGTACCTGAGTATAGTCATCCGTATGGCCACAGATGGTCAGGAGTTAGCGAACAATACGTTGATAAATTCATCTCAGAACATGTAGACCTGGTTTATGACTATATGCTGGAAATAGAAAATACTTTTGAAGCGGGTTCCGAAATCCAGCTTTTTATAGCGCATCACACATGTATAAACTGCATTATCGCAAAACAAGTAATGGAAAAGAGGGCCGCTAACGGGTATTCTATACCACCAATAGTTACGTATTTGCATGGCACTGCGATGATAATGATGATGAATGAATTACGTGAAACCGCGTTGGTTGATGCAGGAAATTCTGAGGGCCAAATAACATCTGTAGAAAGAAAATGGCCATCCTCATTTCACAAACAATTGACTGAATTGAAGATTTTTGATGACTGCACCAAACCGGGTAATGTTAATTTAGCCTACGCTATTTCCGAAGAAAACATGGAAGTGTTCTCTGATTTGTTTCCTCAGTTTGATAAGAATCGGTTTATTTTGGCAAATCCCGGCTTCAATAGCTGTTTTGTCCCTCGTCCTAATATAAAACTCGAAGATGTGTTAAAGGAAGCCCGGCTTAAGCATCTGGGTTTGACCGAAGAGAAAACCTATGATGTTCGAACAGATTACAAACACATGGTTGTTTTTGTAGGGCAATTTGTTGGCTGGAAAAGAATAGACGCGGTACTGCGCGCCGCCAGGATTTGGGAGGCGGAGTTTGGAGATGAGATTCTTACCTTGATCGTGGAGAAACAGAAAAAAGATTACAATATTGAGTTGCAGAACTTAAACGAAAGACTTGGTAACAAGAATACCTGCTTTGTTGGGCCGCTAATGCAGCCAGAGTTGGCTAAGTTATTTGCAGCTGCAAATGTTTGCACATTTCCATCAAAAGCAGAACCTTTTGGGATGGTGTTAATTGAAAGTCTTGCCTGCGGAGTTCCGGTAGTAGGGGCTGATTCCGGCGGTCCAAGGGATTTTATGACCAGTGATGTTGGATATTTGGTTCCTGAAAATGATGATATAGAAGTGTTTAGTGTGCACCTGGCCAAGGCGGTGATTAAGGCTATCAAAGAAGACTGGAAATCAAAGATGTCTGAAGAATGCATCAGGGTGGCTGCACCTGTTTCCAATTTTAGGAAAACGAAGAAACTTTTGGAGGACACACGGGCAATGATTGGCTGAATCCTTTAGCATGCCCCTTTTCTAATGCTGTGGTCTACGGGGTCTGAAGAATTTTATCATTTGTCAGTAATTGGCAATAATGAAGGCTAAGAGTGTGGCTAAAGGAACATATACATTGGCTTTAAACCTTGCTATATAGTTTTTTACTTTTTTCGTTTGTAATGACGTTGCGTTATTTGATCTAAATATGTTTTAGTTGTAATTAATTCGAATTTCAGCTCGTTTGGCAGTTCAGAAAACAATGAAGAGCCACCACCCAATACTATTGGAATTGTCGTAATTATCAATTCATCAATTAGATCAGCTTTCAGAAAGTTACATATGGTAGTACCTCCATCAATGTAAAGACGATTGTATCCTTTTTTATTAATCTGCTCTATAATTTCAGTAAGTGTACCTTTTATTAAAAATGCTTTTTCCTGGTGACTTTGCGGTATTTCATTTAACGTATTACTCAATACGAAGACCGGCTTGTCATATGGCCAATCAACGTCAAATCCGCATACAGTTTCAAAAGTTGTTCGCCCCATAACAAGAGCGTCAATATTGTTAGTGAATTCTACATATCCCATATTGTCATTATCGGGATTTGGAATTGAATAAAGCCAATCTATTCCGCCATTTTTATCAGCGATGTAACCATCAATACTTGTTGCAATAAATACACTATTTTTTTTGGTCATTTTTTATTTAACCTTACTATTATTTGATTGGACGAGCGGATGGAATCCTCCATAAGCCATCCGTTTAGCATCAAAAACCATTCTTGACGGATTAATCAATGAAGCAATTAAATCTGTCATCCTTGGGTCGGCCGCGACCCGCTTATTTGCCAGATCGCGTGCCTCTCGCGATTCGAACACCACCCACCCAAATACAATGGCTTCGTCCTCTTGTGCATCTAAGAGTTCCGGGAAAGAACGTGTACCTTCTAATTTTAAATCCTCACCAACATACTCACAGTAGTCGAGTGCGCCATGTTCCTTCCATATCTCTGCAACCGTTTCAGCCACACGCTTGTATTCGCTGAGGTGATTTTGGGGAATGGGAAGGACGAATCCGTCTATGTAATGTGTCATATTTTTCTCCTTAGCTTTAATTGGAATCTCTTTTTTCATACTGATAATGACTTTTTTCAAAGCACAGCTTACTTTGAAAATTGGTTTAGTGTTTTAAAGTCAAATTTATAATCAATCGATTTTCTATACCCGGTTTTAATTATTTGTTATAAGCTCTTTGTCACACCAATACCAGGTACAATCTTCACCGCCTGGCTCATAAGGTGCATATTTGTCAAATTGCATCCCAACTTTCTCCATCACCCTGATTGATGCTTTATTCTCATTCATTGCAATTGCGATTATCCTTTTTAATTTGAGTTTATCAAATCCATAAGTCAAAATTGCATGAGATGCTTCGGTAGCTATACCTTTTCCCCAAAATTCTGGCAAGAATCTATAACCAATATCAATTTCATTAAATTCAGGCAGATAGGCCAAACCTGCCCAGCCTACAAATTGCTTTCCATTTTTTAATGTAGTTGCCCATCTACCATATCCATACTTTTCATAGTCATTGGTTTTTTCTTTAATCTTACCGTAGATATCTTCTAAAGTTGTGATTAGGTCTTCTCCAGTGTATTTCTGAACCTGATGATTTGAGTGTAGCCGGAGCATATTCTCTGCATCTGTAGGGACCAATTCTCTCAAAATCAATCGTTCAGTTTCTATTATCATTTTAATAGCTAATAAGGAGGAATTTACAGATAAAGATACCTCAATCAAATAACTTTCCGTTCGCTCAATTCCATTAAGACAGTAGAGCAGCTTACTCCCCGAATCCCTTATACGCTTTGTACTCCGCACAAAAGTATTTACCGGACCTTAATTTGAAGATCAGTCTTCAGATTACACGTTGTAGTATTGTGATTTCGTTTACTACGGAGTTTCAGGACAATTCACCAGATAGTAGTTAAAAACTTCATCCGGATTTTTCAGCTCTTTGTTATTTAGTGCCCTCACCAGCTCCTCGCAATCACTGAAGTATTCCATTAACCTTTTTCGTTTGAGCCCCAGGACCCCCTGGGTCACACGGACCATTTCCCTGTCTC
>NZ_CAMYIP010000041.1 GCF_947258525.1 uncultured Eudoraea sp. | reverse complement strand
CTCCAGGGCGTCCCGGGCCGTCCCGGCTCATAGCATACATGTTACAATTTAAAAAATAGGATATGAAAGAAGCAATTTATACAGTAATACTCCTTTTTGTGTTAACATCCGTGAGTTGTCAAACTAAAACAGATTTCGTAAAAGTGGACAAGTCTAAGGTGGACAAAGAACAATTTGAACTCGTAAAAAATCTAACCGACAAGATACTTACGGAGCAGAAGGATGGTGGATACTATAGTTTGTCCGACAGCGAAGCTACAGTTCAAATGATTGAGGGACTGAGTGAATCAGTACAAAAAGAATCCTATGGTACAATTAAAAATCTATTTGGTGATTATGAGGATTTGAGTTTTGAATTCCTTATGGAAAGTACAGATGCGAATAAATACAAGATATATAGATTTAAGGGCAATTTTGAAACCAGCTCAGATGTTGAGGTGCGTACGGTGTTAAATAAAGAAGGAAAACTAGCCGGCTTTTATATAAAACCCTGGAATGAAAAGTTATAGTAAACAACATCGGCTATAATTAATCCCAGCTCAGTGACTAATATGACGAGGAATTCCTACATTTGACTTCAATACCTGTCCTGAAAATAGTTAAAGCTCAAAAGGCAGCTCACTGGCCAGAGGTAAAAGTTAACGTTTTTAGCTCACCAGCCCACTTTACCCAGCCCGAAATCATAGCCCACGCGTTAGCAATAATCACTGAACCGAGTAGTGAAATTTGAAATTAACATAACGGAATTACCCTCAGAAAACGAATTAAAAAATCTCTTTTCCCAAACAACCTGGGCTTCAAAAAGACAAAATCAGGACATTAGGAAAATGCTTGAAAACTTGATTGTATTTGTAACAATTCGAGAAAACTCAAAATTGATCGGTTTTGGGAGAGCAGTATCCGATGGAATTTATCGAGCTTTAATCGATGACATAATTGTAGACACAACTCATCAAAAGAGAGGACTTGGAAAAGTAATCGTTAAAAATTTATTAAAACAATTAGATGGGATTGACGAAATATTTCTGAACACTAAACCTGATTTAGAGGAATTTTATAAGAAGCTTGGATTTATCAAAGTGAATACCATCACAATGAAAAAATGAATTAAACACTTTTGTTAATAATGCATACGGAAAATTTGTTGCACTCTTCGCTTCGCTAGGAACGGCGTTTTGGACTACCCTTCAACTGCGCTCACTGGTGAATAATTGCTAACTTGTGGTTTATTAATGATACTCCGGTGGTACGGGGTGGGACGAGGCGTATCTTAGCCAACTCCATAGCTTTAATTATGCTCAGAAAACATTTTAATACGCGTAAAGAGTGGAGGATGTGGTTAGAAAAAAACCATAATAAAGAATCTGAGATATGGCTCATTTTCTATAAAGTTAAAGTAAAAAAGAAATCACTAAAATATGAAGATGCTGTTGAAGAAGCGTTGTGTTTTGGATGGATCGATTCAACTGTAAAGAGAATTGATGACGAAAAACACATGCAAAGGTATACCCCCAGAAAAGCAAAAAGTAACTGGGCCGCGTCAAACAAAAAACGAGTAAAAAGATTAATTGAAGAAGGATTAATGACAGAGATTGGGCTAAAGGCGATAAAAATTGCAAAACAGAATGGCTCATGGAATAAATTAGACAACATTGAAACTCAATTGAAAATCCCGGGAGAACTAAAAGAGGCTTTTAAAACTAATAAGAAAGCAAAGGAATTGTATGAAAAACTAGCCCCATCTCGTAAAAAACAGATTATCTGGTGGATCGAAAGTGCAAAACGTGATGTGACTAAAGCAAATAGGGTTAAAGAGACAATAAGTCAATTATTAAATAAAACAGATAAATAAAAACTATAGCTAACATTGCATATAAGCAATTTAGTGTGCTATGTGCGCCCTCCACGGCTCATATGCTCACCGCTGGCATAAATTTGAAAATGCATAGAAAAATGTAATATGAGTCTTTATAAAACCACATTTTATATGATTGCAGTTTTTGTTTTGTCATCGTGCTCTTTTAATAGCACTTTCCACAAACCCAATCAAATAAAATCCTTTGAAGAACTAACCCGCTATGATTCTGTAAAGGATACCACATATATCGAGTATGCCAAAGAAAGTCAGGAAATTATACTATATGAAGGGGAATACAATAAGGTAATCAATAGAGATTATATAATAAGAAACAAATTTTTTGTTAGTTCCAATGGAAACAAGTTAAATGGTTGGCTTTTAACACCCAAAAAAGTAAAGCCAATTGCTACAATTCTGCATCTTCACGGTAGTGCAGGAAATTTATTAACCCAGTATGAGTTGATAACCCCTCTTATTGAATATGGATACCAGATTTTTACTTTTGACTATAGTGGTTATGGATGTTCTGAAGGAGAACCAACACACGAGAACTTAATACAAGATGGATATTCAGCTCTTAAATACATAAACGAAGGAAATGGTGTCCATGATGGTAGATTAATCCTTTACGGGCAATCATATGGTGGTTATTTAGCATCGATTATTGGTTCTAACAGTCAGCAAGAAATGGACGGGATTGTAATTGAAGGGGCTTTTTCTTCATTCAGAGAAGAAGCAAAGCATAAAGCTGGATTTTTTGGGAACTTTGTGAAAATTGGGATTCGGGCAGATAGAGAAATACAAAAAAATCAAAAACCAGTATTAATCATTCATAGTAAGGAGGATAAAATGGTTCCCATTGAGCTTGGTCGTAAAATATTTAGTAATGCAAATCATCCCAAGGAATTTTATGAAATAGATGGATCACATAGTAATGGATTGCAGTATTACGCACAAGAGATTGCTGATAAAATCTATCAAATGATTTTAAAAGAATAACACTATTCTTATCAACAGAAATAATCTTCCATATGCGAACAGTTTGCTCCAATTAAAAATTCTATCTAAACTGATACTGGTCATAGAATTAGACTTCAGGCCTTTGTACCTTTTTTGATTCAAATAAATGGTCATATAAATGGACTCCAAAGTATATGATATCAAAGATGGTCCTAAAGACGGAAAAAAAGTATTTAGAAAACTAGGAACTTGCTCACGTACCTTTTTTTATATTTTAAATCGGGAGTTTGGACATCCAAGAGAACTGGAAGAACGTGCGGCTGATGTATTGGCTGGCGGCATTATGCAGAAAGGTCATCAATGTGGAATGCTTTGGGGTGCTTCCTTGGCTATAGGCGCAGAAGCATATCGAATCTGTGAAAATAAAAATGAGGCAATTAGTGTTGCAGTGAAAGCTACACAAAACATTATGGCGTCTTTTTCAAAAAGAGAACATACCATAAACTGCAACGATATTACAAGATGCGACTTTTCAAGCAAATTGAGTTTTGCAAAGTATTTTTTCTCCGGAAGATTTTTACATTGTTTTGATCTTGCAGAACAATGGGCTCCTGAAGCCGTGAAAGCGGCTTACGACAGTATATACAATAAAGAAACTGGTTCACAAAAAGAATGTTTGAGCTGTGCTACAGAAGTTGCGAGAAAAATGGGTGCCGGTGAAGAAGAAATGATTATGGTTGCAGGTTTTGCCGGTGGACTTGGTTTAAGTGGTGCCGCATGTGGTGCGCTGAGTGCTGCCATTTGGATGAAATCTCTTCAATGGTGCAGGGAAGAAATCAAAAAATCACCATTGAAAAACTCCTGGTCAAAAAGAATTTTAAACACCTTCTATCATACAACAGATTCAAAAATATTGTGCTCGGATATAACAGAAGAACAGTTTACGAACATAAATAATCACACAAAATTTATCAAAAATGGAGGTTGTGCCAGACTCATTAAAACCCTTGCTGAGGCATAAATACAAGAGCATATTAGCCTGCATTATTTATAGCATTCCAGTGGTATAAAAATCATACCTTTAGACAAACCAACCGCCGATGCTCAAATTCTTTCGCCGAATCCGACAGCAACTTCTAACACAAAATAAATTGAGTAAATACCTGCTTTATGCCATTGGAGAAATTATTCTGGTGGTTATAGGAATTTTAATCGCACTTAAGATTAACAATAGTAACGAAGCCTTCCATTTAAAAGAAAAAGAACTCATTTTATTATCCGAAATACAACGAAATCTAAAACAAGATTTAGACGTATTAAATGGATGTATAGTAGGAAATAAAGAAATTACTAGCTCAAATGAAATAGTGAAGCTTGCTCTTGAAACAAAACTACCTTTTAATGATTCTTTGAAATATCATTTTGGAAACACTTTTGGTAATTTCGAATTCACGGAGAACACCGGTGCTTGGGAAAACCTTAAATCTATTGGATTAGATTTGATATCAAATGATTCATTGCGAAATTCATTAGCTCAACTCTATTCTTCAAAGTACGTATACTTGGAAAATATCGAAAAGAATACAGATGATGTATATCAATGGGAACAACTATATCCACAAATCCTAAAACACATTGATATTGACACTCTTTGGGTTTCCGGAACACCTAAAAATTATGAGGACTTAAGCTATGACAGGGAATTTTTAGAAGTCGTTAAGATGAACATTTTTTTGAGAAATTTTACGCAAGATCTTTATAATGATATTAGAAAAAATGTGACTTTAGTATTGGAACAAGTCGATAATCAGATTCAATATTTGGATAAATAATGATAGTACAACAATGGTTATAAATAATACGCCTAAGGCAGTCAGGCTTGCTAAATTAAATACTAATCCGATCCACCACTCCCAGTGTATTAGTCTGTGGAATTGAATGATACCAAGTGTGAAACAATCTAACTTAATACTTTCGATTATTGTAATTGCGCAGTTCTGCTGCATATCGCTTTGGTTTGCAGGGAATGGTGTGATGGGTGATCTTATGGTGGTTTTTAACCTTAAAAGCAGTGCTTTAGGGCACTTAACATCGGCTGTGCAATTAGGATTTATCCTGGGGACACTAATCTTCGCCATTTTAACTATTGCTGACCGTTTTTCACCCTCAAAGGTGTTTTTTAGCTGTGCTTTACTCGGCTCCTTATTCAATGCGCTGGTAATTTGGGAAGGAAACAATTTAGCGAGTATCCTTTTGCTTCGTTTTATTACCGGTTTCTTTCTGGCAGGCATATACCCTGTAGGAATGAAGATAGCTGCGGACTATTATGAAAAAGGACTGGGTAAGTCGCTTGGTTTCATAGTTGGAGCGTTGGTAGTTGGCACTGCGTTCCCTCATTTGGCAAAAGGAATGACCGGTGGATTTCATTGGAAATATGTACTGCTCCTAAGTTCATTTCTTGCCGTATTAGGTGGTTTCTTGATGTTAACTATGGTTCCCGATGGTCCCTACAGAAAACCCGGGAATAAATTAGATCTGTCCGCTTTTTTCAACGTATTTCAAAATCGGAGATTTCGATCTGCGGCCTACGGCTATTTTGGACATATGTGGGAGTTGTATGCCTTTTGGGCATTTGTACCTGTCATCTTAAAGACATATAGCATAGTACATGCTGGGGCAGCATTTAATATTCCCTTATGGTCATTCCTGATTATAGGCATAGGCGGCTTGGCCTGTGCGTTTAGCGGATATCTATCACAAACTGCAGGTACTAAACAAGTAGCTTACACGGCATTACTCTTATCATGCGCATGTTGTCTCGTTTCTCCATTAATGTTTGCGACAACATCTGAAAGTTTGTTTATTGGGTTTCTTCTTTTTTGGGGAATGGTTGTAATTGCAGACTCCCCGCTTTTCTCAACACTGGTGGCTCAGAATGCCCCTGCGGAAATTACTGGAACCGCCCTAACGATAGTAAACAGTATTGGTTTTGCAATAACAATAATTAGTATACAGCTGCTGAATGTTTTGCAGGATTCCATGAATGCAACCTATATGTATACACTACTGGCATTAGGGCCAATTTTAGGTTTGATAGCATTGTATGAAAAGAAAAAAATAATTGCCCCCAACAAAACCTGAAATGTATTAAAAGCAGTAAATTCAAAGCTTCAAACTCAGACGTAATGAATGTCCAAAATCTTATAATCGGGGCTGGCCCTGCCGGTTTAGCAGTGGCCGGACGCTTAAGAAAAGCAGGGCTGGATTTTGAGATACTTGAGCAAACCGATAAAATTGCGTCTAAGTGGCATAACCATTACGACAGGCTGCTGTTGCATACGGTTAAATCCTTATCGAGCCTGCCTCATCAGGATTTCCCGCTAGATTATCCGCAATATATTCCAAAGCAGCAATTGGTAGAATACTATGAAAATTACGCTAAACAATTTGACATTAAACCACATTTTAATTGCACGGTAACGTCAGTAATTAAGAAAAATGATTTGTGGCAAATAGAATGTGCCAACCAAAAAAAATTTGAAGCTCAAAATGTAATTATTGCAACTGGTTTAAACAGAATTCCGAACGTTCCCAATTGGAAAGGACAGGATATTTTTGAAGGTGAAATACTTCATGCCGCATCTTATAAAAACCCCTCAAAATTTAAGGGTAAAAAGGTTTTAGTTATAGGAATGGGGAATTCAGGTGCGGAAATTGCCCTGGATTTAGCTGAGGCAAAAATAGATGTAGGTGTTTCCGTAAGAAGTGAAATTGCGGTTATCCCCAGAGATTTTTTAGGAAGGCCCATTCAACTCAGCGCTCAAAAATTGGCTAAATTACCTTTTCGGTTAGGTGACATTATTGGAGCACTGGTGCGAAGAATAACCTTTGGTAACATTCAAAAATACGGGCTTCCGGTTTCAAAAACCCATCCGAGGATACTTATTCAGGAGCATGGGAGAACACCAATAATAGATTTGGGGACAATTGCCAAAATTAAAAAAGGGGAGATCAGAGTTTTTAAAGATGTCCTTGAATTTCATGAAAACAGCATTCGCTTTGCCGATAATAAAATTGAAGAATTTGATGTGGTTATTTTAGCCACAGGTTATTACCCCGCTATCACTAAATTTCTTGAAAATACGAATTCTGTTCTGAATAATGCAGGGGAACCTGCCAAAAAGGTTGCCAAAGGAGAGCAAAAAGGTTTGTATTTTATCGGCTATGACAAATTTACTTTAGGGGGTATTTTGGGTACTTTAAAAAAGGATTCAGCTTTAATCCTAAAAAGTATAAAAAACGACTCTGTTCATTAGATTAGTCCTATATTTATTTATCCATTATTCAAAAATTTATCAATAACTGCCTTTATACAGGCGCGCTAAATCTGAAAACTGATTAAAATCGTAATCACTATGAAAAATTTAGGCTTAATTCTTTTTGTATTTCTAATCCTTCAAAGCTGCACAAATAAACAGGAAGAGCAAAAGGCAAGTGTCAAAAAAAGCAGTTATCTGGATTATTCCAATCGGGATGATATATTAAGCGGGGGTGTAAAAATGGTCCCAGTTCAAACCTCAGCCGGAGAATTTAAAGTTTGGACAAAAAGGATTGGAAACAATCCTGATATGAAGGTACTATTGCTGCATGGCGGTCCGGGTTTTACCCATGAATATCTGGAGGTTTTTGATTCTTACTTTCCAAACGCTGAAATAGAATATTACTATTATGATCAGCTCGAATCTTTTTATAGCGACATGCCTAATGACAGTACCCTTTGGAGTGTAGACAGATATGTAGATGAGGTAGAACAGGTTAGAAAAGTACTTGGTTTAAACTCAGATAATTTTTACCTCTACGGAAGTTCCTGGGGTGGAATCTTATGCATGGAATACGCATTAAAATACCAGCAAAACCTTAAAGGTCTTATTATATCGAACATGATGGCATCAATTCAGGATTATGTTGCGTATGCCAATGATGTCCTTGGCCCGCAATTACCGCCGGATGTATTGGAAGAAATAAGGGGCCTGGAAGCAAAAGGTGATTATAGCAACCCAAGATATTCTGAGTTAATTTATAACAACTATTATCCGAAACATGTATTGCGAATGCCCCTGGAAGAATGGCCTAATCCTGTTAACAGGGCATTTGCCCATGTAAATATGGATTTCTATGTGACCATGCAAGGCCCTAGTGAATTTGGAGTGGTGGGAGATGCAAAATTGAAGAATTGGGATGTAAAAGCAGAACTTTCAAAAATTACAGTTCCGACTTTAGCCATTGGTGGGGCTTATGACACCATGGATCCAAAACACATGGAATGGATAGCTTCAGAAGTTCAGAACGGACAGTATTTGCATTGCCCCAATGGCAGTCATTTAGCCATGTACGATGACGCAGAAATCTATTTTAAAGGTTTAATTGATTTTATTAAAAATGTAAACCTGGAAAAGTCCAAATAATGGTTAAACAAGAGAGGACAGAGATACTAAGGGCTTACCTAATGGTAGTGACAATTTTGCAAGTCATATTAGGCCGTAATTTCTATTCCATAAAAAAATAAAATCCCAAAAGCGTCTCCAGACAAATGAATGAATTCATCAGAATAAAGAAATGCAAAAAATTGAAATAAGATTCGCCAATAGTACCGATGCTGAATATATTGCCTTATTGGGCAGAGTAACTTTTCAGGAGACATTTGGGCATTACTTTAGAGATAAAAACGATCTGTTGGTATACTATAACCGGACTTTCTCTGTAGAGAAAATCAGAACTAGTTTAGAAAAATCCGATAATGTTTATTGGATCTCTTTGGTAGATGACCTCCCGGTTGGATATGCAAAACTAAAGTTGAATTCCCCAACAGATTTCAGCTCCTCCACAAACATCTGTCAATTGCAAAAAATATATGTTTTAAAGGATTTTCTGTCCATGAAAATTGGTTGGGAATTACAAAATAACTTACTGGCCGCTGCAAGTGAAAAAGGGTTTGAAAAAATTTGGCTTTCTGTTCTTGGAAGTAATGAGCGGGCAATTAATTTTTACAACAGGAGTGGCTTTGAAAAAATTGGAGATCATGATTTTCAAATAGGAAAAGAGCACTTTAAATTTATAGCAATGCTCAAAAGTTTGAAATGATAACACCATGGCTTTTGCAAACCCTGTACGCCATTTGATTTGGATAAAACATGAATCATTCCAATAAACTTCTTGCCATAAAACTGGCACATACGCTGATCTGGATATTCTTTGTAGTTGTGATTTTCTATGTGGTATATTCAGGAATCACGGGCATTATTAATATCTATACCTGGCTTGGGATAGGATTCGTTATTGGGGAAGGAATAGTTCTTTTACTATTCAAAATGTTTTGTCCATTGACTGTATTAGCAAGGAAATATTCGGATTCGCAAAAAGACAACTTCGATATTTTTCTTCCAAATTGGTTAGCGAAACACAACAAATTAATTTTTACAACTATATTTCTAATAGGACTGGCACTGGTTGTGATACAAACTTTTTTTAAGTTTTAATCTGAAGGACAAGCATAGTTAATTACAGCCGAATTATCTGCAAGGCGCTATGAAAAGAAATCATAAAGTAATCCTTTTTGTGTAACTTGATAAAATGAACGGGGCTGAAGAATTTGAGATAAGTTTTCTGGATCATGTGGCTATCCGTGTTGCGGATATAGAGGTTTCTGTCAAATGGTATGAGGATGTCCTTGGGCTTAAAAAATATCAATTGAAAGAATGGGGGCCATTCCCTGTTTTTATGCTGGCCAACAAAACCGGGCTTGCGTTATTCCCCGCAAAAAAAACCGATGAGCCCATAGATCAGAAATCCAAAAACGTTGGTATAGATCATTTTGCGTTTAATGTTACCAACAAGAATTTTGAGAAGGCAAAAAATAGATATACAGCAATGAATTTGGAATTTACAATTCAGGATCATCACTATTTCCTTTCTATGTATACCAAAGACCCGGACGGGCATACCGTTGAACTAACCACATTAGTGGTCGATGAAAAATCATTTTATAAGCTCTAAGATGAAAACAGCCGCAATTATAATTTCATTATTCCTTTCCTTTACTTCTAGCCCTCCTGCCTTTGCTCATGATGGTCATGCAGATCCTGCTCTGCAAGAGATAAATGACTATCTCATGGCCATACAACTAATGCGGATTAAGGACACAACTGCCGCTAGCATTTTTAAAACCTGGCACGAACTAAGAACTGAATCATGGGAGATACGTAATCTTACCGATGAGCAAAATTTGTTGATTAATGCAGAGGCTGTAATGAAGCAAATAAGCAAGACCAGGGCCAAACAAAAGCAGCTGTTAAATGAATGCCGGGTGTACTTTTCTAAATTAGTTAAACAGGGACCTGCAATTCGTTTTATTGTTGACAAATCTATAACATCCGATTGGGCAACTCCACTTTTTGAAGTTCAGGAAGGGCACTTTAAAGTTGTGTTGGTTGAAGTAAAAAACAACAGAAATTCCAAGGTAAAACTCAGCATGAAAAGCGACTATAGTGATGAGATCTTATTTTGGACTAAGCAATTTTCGCTAGAAGCCAATGCCTCCAGATATACCTTTGTGGTATTGTCTCCACTAAGCGTGGGTAAAGTAACCAGTTCCCTGCACATCAGTGGTGAAGTTGGTGAGAAAGCTAATGTCCTTCTCAGTGTTAATGGAATTCCCATGATTGAAAAACCATATGTGCTTACACCCGATAGTATTCCTACACATGTTGTTGTACCAGGCTATAGTAGTCAACCTATTGATAAAGAGATTGATTTTTCTGAATCTATCAATTTTTCAGTTACCGACAAAAATAGCGGGAAGCCCATTGCGGCAAGGGTAGAAGTTAGTGACAAGGTGGGAAATCATTATTGGACTCCCATTATAGGGCCTTCATATGCTGTGAGTAGAAATATGGAATGGGGCTGGCGCACCGCACTTTGGGAATATCAACCAGGTCCCTATTTCTATTTACGGGGCAAAGCTGAGCTGGGGGTTAATCCCGTTGGGAAACTAGCCAGGATTTATCATGGCTTTGAATATATTCCGGCTATGGTGGAGGTGCCGGAACAAGGAGATGTCAATATCGCTTTGGAACGATGGATTAACATGCCTGATCTTGGATGGTACTCAGGGCAAACACACATACATACCACAGATATAGGTATTCCTGTTCAGTTCAGTAAATTCTGGCCTTTGATTTCGCAGGCCGAAGACCTCCATGTCTCTTCTATATTAACCCTAAAAGGTGAATGGGATACGCATGCTATTTATGCAGATGAGTATCCCATGGGCAAAAGGAATGTCTTTAGTACAGCTGATCATATTATTACCTATGGGGAAGAGTTTCGTAACAATCCCTATGGTCATCTTGCTTTTTTAGGGCTTAAGTCTTTAATACAACCTATTAGTACTGGCGCTTTAGGTGAATTAGGTGGTCCGGACTACCCTCCTAATGCCTATATTTTGGAGGATGCAGTGGCACAGGGCGCCACAACTATTGCTGCCCATTTCGGTAATTTCACAGAAGGTGTTGATCAGATCAGAACCGGTTGGCCTTCTACCGGATTTGAGATGCCTGTTGATATTGCTTTGGGAAACATCCATATGGCCGAAATTGCCGGTAATGGAGGACAAAGGAATGTCTGGTATGACATCCTGAATTGTGGCTTTAAAATCCCGGCAACAGCGGGGCCCGATTGGGCTATTAAGGATACGCCACGCGTATATGTTAATCTGGGGAACGAGGAATTTACGCTGGATAACTGGAGAAGGAACTTGCAAAGTGGTAAAAGTTTTATAACTACCGGTCCCATGCTATTCTTTAAAGTGAATAGCGAGCATCCCGGAAGCACGTTGAATGCCGGAATTGGTCCTGTTCAATTTCAGATAGATGCCAGGGCGCTTACCCCCGATGGGAAAATACCCGTTGAAATAGTTTATAATGGAGAGGTGGTTTTAAGTGGTCCAGAAGTTTCCGGTAAGATTACCCTGGAAGATTCTGGTTGGATTGCCGCACGTTGTGAAGGAGCGCATACGAATCCGGTTTATATCAATTTTAAAGACAGGCCCACTGGCTATGCCGAACCGGCTGAAAAATTTATCAGGACAATAGATCGTTTGTCTGAATGGATAAATACCAAAGCCTTATTTTATGATGAAAATCAAAAAAAAGAAGTGCTTGAGGTTATTGCTGAGGGCAGGGGTGTATATGAAAAAATAATCAAAAGGGCAGAGGATTTGGAGAGAAGGTAAAAATAGACCGGCATGTCTGACAGCATGATAGAATAATTGCAATTTGGTTTAAAAACAGTATCTTGAAATCGGCCTTTTTAAGATGCGCAACTTATTGGAAAGAACGTTTGAATGGAGATTCTGGAAACACTTTACAACGAGCTTATTAACTTCCTGGGGATATCTCAGGTCTGGGAACTTTTAAAAACCGGGAATTATGAGGCCTTTAGAACCTACGATGGGATAGTTTCTTTGATCTATCCCATAATTCCACTGCTTGTAATCCTTGAGTTGATCCTGGGGCTGGTCTATAAAAACCCACAGGCCAAGGTATATAAAGTCAATTTCCTTATTTACATCTTTAACAGGTTTGTAGGCAGGTTTATTGCCATTGCCATGGTAGCTTTTTGTATTGGGTTATTTCAGCAACTGGCACCTTTTCAAACCAGTTTAACCTGGTATTGGTTTATCTATGGCTATATTGTCTGGGAGTTCGGGCATTTTCTTTACCATTACTGGGGCCATAAAGTACGGCTGTTCTGGTGTCTGCACTCAACGCATCATGCTCCCGAAAACATGAACCTTACCGTTACTTATGCACACTTCTTTTTAGAAGCACCATACGCTGATACTATTCGAACCACAGTTTGTATTTTGCTGGGGGTGCAACCAGAGCTTTTGTTTTTAATCATGTTTATAGACGGCACCTATGGGGCGTTTATTCATGTTGGTGAAAACCTTTTAAAAGATGGCAGGCTTGGCTTTTTAAACAAATTTATCCTGACACCTTCCCACCATAGGGTTCACCATGCGCGCAACCCGCTTTATATGGATACCAATTTTTGTAATCTGCTGAATATATGGGACAGGGTTTTTGGAACATACCAGGATGAAGAAAAGGCCGTTAAAGTTGAATACGGAATTACGAGGGAGATGGACTCCGGGAATTTCCTGGATGTCTATTTCGGAGAAATTGTGGCCTTATTCAAAGATGTATATAAGGCCCCCGGCCTCAAGAACAAATTCTTATATATGGTTATGCCCCCGGGATGGGACCATAAAGGTGATCACAAAACTGCCAGGTTGATTCGCGACAGGTATCTGATGTCAGGAGAAATAAAGGATTAGATAACTAACTGCAAATATTCGGAAGATTTCATAACACTTACTTAACCAAATCGTAAAACTCAGATTACGGAAAAGGCCAAATTTAATCTTAACCTTTGTGTATACTGATTTTCATGACATGAAA
>NZ_CAMYIP010000040.1 GCF_947258525.1 uncultured Eudoraea sp. | reverse complement strand
ACGCAAAATCTTTGGGATCTGGGTTTGAATGAAGACATAATAATCAAGTATTTGGTAACCAACTACCCACCACAGAAAAAAGGTCGTAGAGCCAGTTTACAATTTATCGATTGGTATGAGTTGGAATAGAGCGTTATATATATTGATTTTATTGTCTGTTCTTTTTGGTTGTAAAGAAACTGAAAAGAGCACAGAAGATCATTCGGATCAGTGGAAGTCGGCCCAACTCATTGAGGCCGAAATAGTATCGAAGATCCATTCATACCCCACTGTCAAGATCATTGATCTGCGGCCAACAGAAAATTACTTAGAAGGGCATATTCCTGGGGCACTTTCTCTTTCACGGGCTGAAATGACAGCGCCTGAACACCCGATACCCGGTATGCGCGCTTTACCGAAACAATTGGCTGCCACCTTGGGATCAAAGGGAATTAAAAACACAGACACCCTGGTACTCTATGATGGTCGTGGAAATGCAGAAGCAGCACGACTATGGTGCCTCTTGTATGCCAATGGTTTTACAAATAGCAAATTATTGAATGGCGGATATGGGGCCTGGACTGCACTTGAATTACCAATAGAATCCGGATCCGTTCAAAACGAGCCCTTTTCGTTTGAATTTAAAGGCGATATTTCACAAGATCTTTGGATCGATACTGAAGAATTGCACTCCTGGTTGCAGGATACCACAAGGAATGTTACGATAATTGATACCCGTACCCATGATGAATACAGCGGAAAAAGGCAAAAGGCTAATGCCTTAAGAGCGGGGCATATCCCCGGAGCGAAAAGAATAGATTGGGCGGATGGCCTGAACTATCACGGGGATCACCAAGTGAAATCCATAGAAGACTTACAAGAACTTTACGAAAGGATTATAGAAGAACGATCCGATACGATCGTAGTGTATTGTCACTCGGGTGTGAGGTCGTCTTTTACTACCTTTGTATTAACACAACTTCTTGATTACAAGAACGTAAGAAATTACGATGGTTCCTGGACAGCCTGGAGCCGACGGCCTGAATTGCCGATAGAACAAGATAGTATTACACAAATTCTTAAATAAAATGAACGAATATTTTCAAGCTTTTGCAGATGCATTCCTATCCAGCGTAAACTGGACATGGAAATCAATAATTTTTGAAGTACCCTGGTATACAAATTACTTTTGGGGATTAACAGCCATCTCCTTATTGGTCTGGTTATTAGAGATATTATTTCCCTGGAGAAAAGAGCAATCCATATTCAGGAAGGATTTTTGGCTGGATGGATTCTATATGTATTTTAATTTCTTCATGTTCTCCATAGCGATCAGTGGTTTTTACAAAATGCTGGAAATTGGATTTGGCGACGTGGGAATAAAGGCATCGAGCCTTACCCTATTGGACCTCTCTTCCATTCCTGCTTGGGCGCAGCTACTCATATTCTTTATCGTCCTCGATTTTGTGCAGTGGTTCACGCACATTCTTCTCCATAAATACAAGATCCTATGGAACTTCCATAAGGTCCACCATTCTGTTAAAGAAATGGGTTTTGCCGCGCATTTACGCTATCATTGGATGGAGAATATACTTTACAAACCCCTCAAAACTTTAGGGGTAATGATCCTGGGTGGATTTGAACCGGAACAGGCATTTATTGTCCATTTCTTTGCAATTTCCATTGGCCATTTAAATCACTCGAATATCAAACTTACATACGGCCCTTTAAAATATTTATTTAATAATCCGGTGATGCACCTCTACCACCACGCCTTCGTACTCCCTAAAGGCAGTTATGGCGTTAATTTTGGGATCAGTCTGAGTCTTTGGGATTATATCTTTAAGACTAATTATATTCCGGAAGATAGCGGGACTATTCCGCTAGGCTTTCCTGGCGACGAAAAATTTCCAACGGATTTTGTGCATCAGAATTTATACGGCTTCCGTAAAGATAAATGAGCAGTACTATTCTGAGAGAATGAAGTCAATGGCTGCCTTGGCGTGAAGTTGTGTAGTTTCTATCAAGGGAATTTCAGAATCTTCTTGTGACAACAAAATAGGTAGTTCCGTACAGCCCAAAATTATACCTTCTGCGCCTCTTTTTTGAAGTCCAATGATTTGATCTTTATAAAAGGATTTGGCCTCAGGGCTAAAAACGCCCTGGGTGAGTTCTTTAGACACATAATAATGAGATCGATCTATACTATACCCTTCAGGGATCAAGGTTTGGATCTGATATTTGTTTTGTAGGTAAGACGGAATAAAATCCCCGATCATTGTGGGTTTATTTCCCAGTAAACCCAACTGAGTAATCCCGTATTCACGGGCTTTCTCACCTATAGCATCCGCAATGTGCAGGATGGGTATCTCTATTTGGGGCTGAACAAATTCGTAAACCATATGTGGCGTATTGGCACATATGATCAAAGCCTCCGCTCCTGCCTGCTGAAGTTTCCTGGAGATCTCCAGGTACGTCCGGTTAATCTTCTCTTTATCCTGTTCGCGCATCAAAGCAATATTGATGCTGTGCAAAATCAGAGGCGGATTTTCCTGTGTGCCGATCATTTCGCCTACACCCTGATTGATCAGCTTGTAATATTCAACAGTGGAGTGCCAGGAAGTTCCACCGATCATGCCCAGGGTTCTCATATTTTCACTCATGCTCTTTTACTAAGTGAATTCCAGGAGTTTTTGTTTCAATTGTGGAGCAGGTATAACGCCTGATGTGCGCCATTGCACCTGACCATCCTTAAATACGATAAGTGTGGGGATACCTCTGACCTGATAAGTGGCAGCTACCTGCGGGTTTTTGTCTACATCTATTTTTATGATGGTCACCTGATCGCCAAGTTCTTCTTTAACCTCCCGAAGAATAGGCGGCATCATTTTGCACGGTCCACACCAGTCCGCATAAAAATCAACTAATACGGGCTTTTTGGCCGCAATGAGCTGCTCAAATGTTTTCATTCGAGGTCAGTTTTAAGTTTTCTATGTTAAATATCCAATTGAAAGAAAGCTATCCGGAATTATCTAGCTGAGCTCTTTCATTCTTCCTCGGATCCGTGCATCTCTTCATGGTGTTTCTCATACCACTCGGGTTGCTCTACTTCATTATCATACAGATATTCTGCAATACCAATAATGACACTATCAGGATAAACCTGGTGGTTCATCAACTCATATTTTTCCACCGCATCAGGCATTTTGCTTTTTTCAGCACTGGGTCCGCTCATCCATTCCAACAAATCGGCTACAAAGGCTTCTTTGGTGGTTCCCTCCATAATATAGTGGTTTTTAACAGCTATCATTGGTGGTGCCAGAATATTGTCCATGGACATTTTAGGATCATGACACTGATAGCAATAGGTAGAAAGTAAATTCTCTCCCCGGATCGCAAGATCCTCAGTATCAACCTCGGTTTGTATAGGTGTGTCCTCAATTTCTCCTGACTTCTTAGCTTGTTTACAGCTAATAATAAAAGTCAGGGCAGTCAACATTAGTAATGCTCTCATATTCGTGAATCGTTTAATTATTTCTCGGTTTTTTGCCAATTCAAAATACCTCCCTCCAGATCATAAACTTTCGTAAAACCCCAGCCGATTAACTTCTTGGCGGCTTTAAAACTGCGTTGACCCGAACGGCAATATAGGTAAACCGGCTCTTCTTTGGCAAATTTCTCAACCCGTTTTTATATTCCTTAGGTGTTCTAACATCTACTAGTTGTACATCTTTCTCAGCTATTCTCTTTTTATAGGTTTCCTTGTCCAGTACTTCTATTTTATCAGAAGTGCTGGATTTAGACCCAAATATTGTTTTAAAAAAAGTCATATTATTCGTTTTGATAACAAGGGAAACGATACCCTGAGGATCGTTTCCCATAAACAAACATCAATACCTACTCAAAATTAGTTCAGGTCTTTTTTGGCCAGATAGAAATCTACTTTCTCCAGGGATTCATCTGCCCAGCGCTCTTCCATTTCTGCGAGTGTTTTCGGAGGCGGCACAATTACCTTATCTCCTTTTTTCCAATTTAATGGCAAGGCCACTTTGTGTTTATCCGCTATCTGCAGTCCTTGTAAAGCCCTCATGATCTCGTCCATGTTTCTGCCCACATTGAGTGGGTAGTACATGATCAAGCGGATCTTTTGTTTAGGATCGATAAAAAAGACAGCTCGCACTGCCGCCGTTTCGCTTTCATTGGGTTGAAGCATGCCATACAATTTGGCCACATGCATATCGATATCGGCAATAATTGGGAAATTCAGATAGGTTCCAGTATTTTCTTTTACATTATTCACCCATCCCAGATGCGCATGTACGCTATCAATACTTAAGCCTAATAACTTAGTGTTCAAGCACTCAAAATTTCCCTGTTCTTCTGCAAAGCCACACATTTCAGTGGTACATACCGGTGTGAAATCGGCCGGATGGGAAAATAGCAATACCCACTTATCCTTCGCAAATTCGGAGAATTGGATAGGTCCTTTTGTTGTCATTGCCTTAAAATCCGGAGCTTTATCCCCGATCCGCGGCATCGTATATGTTGTTGTTTCCAGTGTTTCCATAATCTTGTTTATAACATTGTTGTAGGTTCCTTATATTCTGTCAATTCTAATGAAGATTCCTTCAGCCCATCAAATCCTTCTTCGATGTCGGCAAATTTCTCCCAGCCTCTTTGTTTGAGCATGCTGGAGGCGATCATACTGCGGTATCCGCCTGCACAATGCACATAAAAGAATTGATCTTTGGGAAATTGTGACAAGTGCTGATTGATCTCATTCAAAGGCACATTAATCGCATTCTTGAGATGCTGGGAATCAAATTCACTTTTTTTCCGTACATCTATGACCAATGGATTTTTTTCTTTGCTGATATCCTCAAATTCTTTGAGATTTACCCGATCAACAGTATCAATTTCTTTCTTTGCTTTTTTCCAGCTATCAAATCCTCCTTCGAGAATTCCTATGGTATTATCATATCCTACCCTGGACAAGCGCATAATCGCTTCTTCTGCCTGGCCGGGATATGTAACAAGCAAAATGTGTTGTTTCACACTCGGGATCATCTCGCCGACCCATTGGGCGAAACTCCCATCCAGACC
>NZ_CAMYIP010000039.1 GCF_947258525.1 uncultured Eudoraea sp. | reverse complement strand
CAGGAACCGGATCGATCGCCGATCCGCCCACCGCAACGACCATCCCGTCGATGACCTCGGTGTTGAGTTGACCGTGAGCCACACCGAGCGTGACGAGGCCAACGACCGACACGAGCGCCATGATGATGACGCTGGTCGGCACCGCAATCCTCGGATGTAGGCCCGCCACGATCACGAGAAAGAGGAAAGCGAACACGTCTGCGCCTGAGCCGATCAGCGATGTGACCACGCCGCCGATAAATCCGGCGGACTTCGCGAATTCCAGATAGTCGCGGTTGGCGTGTTTGTAATAATGCTGGGACGGTTCCAGTTCGAGCCGAGCATGAATCCCCAGCCCGTCACCTTCCCGGATATCCAGCTTTGAAATTTGATCTGCATTGTGTAAAGAAGCCCTTTTAACCGTGGTACCTGCCAGCAGTACCGGTTGTAAATTTGCTACGGGTGTAATGGCCCCGGTTCTGCCAACCTGATAACTAATTTCATTGAGAATTGTAATGGCTTGTTCCGACTTAAATTTATATGCAAGAGCCCACCTGGGTGATTTGGCAGTATAGCCCAGTTCTTCCTGATGATGAAGGCTGTTAACCTTAACCACAACTCCATCGGTTTCATAGGGAAGGTTATGACGCTCAGTATCCCAGTATTCTACAAACTCCATAACTTCTTCCGTTGTTTTACAGAGCTTTGCTGCAGAAGGAACTTTAAAACCCCATTCTCTGGCTTTGAGAAGCATTTCAATCTGAGATGAGAAATTGAGATTATTACCGCTAATTCCGTAAAGAAGACATTCTAATGGTCTTTCTGCAACCAGAGAACTATCCTGAAGCTTAAGGCTTCCGGCCGCAGTGTTTCGAGGATTCATGTAGGGATCCTCCCCGCTATTTATACGTTCTTCATTCATTTTAGCGAAACCATCCAGGGGAAGAACAATTTCTCCTCGAATATCAAATTTTGATGGAAAATCTCCCTGTAATCTTAGGGGCACAGATTTAATGGTTCTAATGTTTGCAGTTACGTCATCACCTTGAAATCCATCCCCTCTTGTAACTCCTCTTACAAGCTCACCATTTTCATAGGTTATGCTTATGGAGGCGCCATCATATTTCAGCTCACAAGTGAAACTAACTTCGGAATTTCCCAAAATCCTCAAAACCCGCTTTTCCCAATCCAATAACTCTTCTTTAGAATAGGAGTTATCCAACGAATACATTCTGTGTTCGTGAACTACGGTCTCAAAGCTTTTAGTAACAGCTCCTCCTACACGCATTGTTGGTGAAGTTGCATCCATAAATTCAGGATACTGCTCCTCCAGTGCCTGCAGTTCCTTTAGTTTCATATCAAACTCATAGTCCGATATACTTGGACTGGCGAGCACGTAGTATTTATGATTGTGTTCCCTTAATTCCTCGCGCAAGGCTTCTATTTTTTCCTTTATACTCATTAAAGCTGATCTTTATTTATCCATTTAGGCACATGCTGAGGTTTATAGTAGCGCATCTTATCCAGTAATCCATTAATGGAATGGTCTATTAGTATCATATCATAGTTCTCCTTTTTGACGAATCCCTGGTCGACCATTGTTTTAAGCATTCCCATTAAATTATTGTAGAATCCGTTAATATTTAAAATCCCAATAGGCTTTTGATGCAGACCCAATTGGGCCCAGGTTATCATTTCAAAAAATTCTTCTAAAGTACCATAACCTCCTGGCAACATTATGACACCTTCGGACATATCGTGCATTTTCAGTTTACGCTCATGCATATTCTCGGTTACGATCAATTTTGTTAAGCCATCATGAAATACCTCTTTGTGTTTAAGGAAATCAGGGATAATTCCAATTACATTCCCGGAATAGTCTAATGCCCCCTGAGCTAACTTGCCCATTACACCAATTCTTGCTGCTCCATAGACCAGTTTAATAGACCTTTCAGCCATTTCCCTGCCTAAAGAATATGCTTTGTCTAGTACAATGGGGTCGTTCCCTTCACTACTACCACAAAAGACAACAATACTGTTCATTTCCTGATTTTTCCCGAGGTTCTAAAAATATTAAAAAAGAGTATTAAAACGTATATTCAATTTATTGATGCTAGCCTTGCTCTAATCATTCTATCGTTTCCAAAGATATCTTTTCTTAGTTCAATTTCAGAAAAACTGAATTCCTTCAAAAGCATTTTTACATCTTCACTTAAATATTGATTTATTTCCAAATACAGCGCACCATTTTCGTTTAAGCCATCTCTTGCCAGTTTAGCTATCGTTCTATAGAAAAGTAAGGGATCATTATCAGGCACAAACAATGCTGAATTGGGTTCATTTTGAAGAACATTGTTGCGCATTTTATATCGCTCCATCTCTCTTATATATGGTGGATTAGAAATAATAATATCATAGTTCTTACCTAATGACCCGGCTTTTAGAATATCAACTTCCCTAAATTGGATATTCACTTCATTTAACAAGGCATTTTTTTTTGCTACTTCAAGAGCAGGTCCGGATATATCAATAGCTGTGACTTTGAGATATGGCTTGAGTTTAGCAAGAGAAATGGCAATACATCCGCTTCCAGTCCCAATGTCAATGATCTCAAGATCATCATCCATATCATTAATATCTTCGAGTGCCCAGTTTACCAATTCTTCAGTTTCCGGTCGGGGAATAAGAACCGATTCATTGACCAAAATTTTCAGGTCCAAAAAAGTAGTCTGCCCCAAAACATATTGAATAGGTTGTTCTTTCTTTAGTTTAGACAAACCTTCAAACATATATTGCTCTTCGTCCTTAGTGATAACAATCTCCGGATCTATGGCGAGAATAAATCGTTCTAAACCCAAAAAATGTTCTATCATAAGATAAAACATGCTGTCCACTTCCTCCTTGGGATAAATTTCATCTAATTCCCTATGATAAATTTCTTTTATTTCCTTTAATAACATTGAGATGAAACTTTTTTATATCAAAAATAACATTGCCTAAGTCTACCAGCACTTTAATTTTTTGGCTATCCTTTTTCTTTTATAATGTCCTATTTTTGCGAGGTGAAGATACACGAAAAATATATGCGTCGATGTATTGAATTGGGCAAAAAGGCCTTAGGTTCTGCTGCTCCCAATCCAATGGTTGGCTCCGTAATAACCCATCAGGATAAAATAATCGGAGAAGGGTTTACGAGTCGATATGGGGGGCCACATGCCGAAGTAAACGCAATTAATTCTGTTGCAGACAAATCGCTTTTAAACGAGGCTACACTATATGTTACCCTGGAGCCCTGCTCCCATTATGGTAAAACTCCCCCTTGTGCCGAACTAATAATCAAAACAAATTTGCGAAAAGTGATTATCGGTATTCAGGATCCCAATAAAAAAGTATCTGGTGGCGGAATAAAGAAGCTTAAAGAGGCTGGAATTGAAGTATTAACAGGAGTACTAGAAGATGAATGCAGGAAACATCACAAGCGCTTTTTAACCTACCAGGAAAAACACAGGCCTTATATTCTTTTGAAATGGGCAGAGACTAAAGACGGTTTTATTGCGCCAAATAAAGATATTCGACAAACAAAGCCCGAACCTTATTGGATCAGTAATTCCTATGCACGTCAACGTGTGCATCAATGGCGGAGCGAAGAGCAGGCTATCCTGGTTGGAACAAACACTGTATTGGCTGATAATCCAAGACTGGATGTTCGTTTTTGGGAAGGCACCTCCCCTATTCGAATAATTATCGACAGAACGTTAAAACTACCGGCAGATCTAAATATATATGATAAATCTACCCGAACCATTATTCTAACAGAGCTTGAAGATAAAACAAGGTTTCAGGATGGGCCGGAATACGGTATTATTGATTTTAAGAAGAATATGGCAGAAGAAATATGCAGAATACTCTTAGAGAAAAATATAACGAGCGTTCTGGTTGAAGGCGGTGCGGAAACCCTGTCAACTTTTGTCAATTCAGGACTTTGGGACGAAGCTAGAATTATTATTGGAGATGCTGCCTTTGGCAGTGGCACAAAAGCGCCATATATTGATGGCAAAATGATGGCTACTGAAATTATTGGTAATAATACCATAAAAAGACTCTTGAATGATTGAGAATATCATTTTTGATTTTGGAGACGTCTTCATAAACCTCGACAAACAGGCTACTGCCAGGGAAATGGAGAAATTTGGCTTTAAATATCTTACTCCCGGGCTTGAAGAATTGTTTGCTGCTTATGAAAAAGGTCTTATAACTACGGAATACTTTCTTGATCAAACCAGCCAAATGTTCCCAAAAGCAGGAAAAAAGGATTTAATGCACGCCTGGAATTCCATAATCCTTGATTTCCCGGAAGAACGATTAAAGTTCATTGAAAAATTGGCTAAAGAGAAAGACTATCGCCTATTCCTTTTAAGCAACACCAATGAATTGCACATAGACTATGTAAAACAGAGAATGGGTAATGAAAGGTTCACTCGTTTTAAAAAATGTTTTGAAAAATTCTATTTATCACATGAGATTAATTTGAGAAAACCGGAACGCAGCATATTCGAATTTGTTATTAATTCAAATAGTCTTATTGCAGAAAATACATTTTTTGTAGATGACAGTAGTGAACATACTTCTGCAGCTGCAGAGTTAGGTATTAACTGCTGGCACCTAAAAGTTGGCAAAGAGGATATTTTAGAACTGAAATCCAAAATATCAAAATGTTAGACCTTTCTTTAAGTATCTTTTTTTCAAGTTTGATATTTGTAATTTTTAAATTGTTTGACACATACAAAATCCAAACTATTTATGCGATTATTGTAAATTATGTGACCGCATGTCTCGTTGGCGTTCTATTTTATAATAAGCCCGTACAACTTTATGAAATTCCTAAAAGTGATTGGTTTTATGGCACCTTGTTTTTGGGTATCCTGTTTATAGTAATCTTCAACCTAATGGCGAAAACTTCACAGCGCCTGGGGGTCTCAGTAGCTTCGGTTGCTACCAAAATGTCTTTGGTTATCCCTGTGATATTGGGCCTTATATTATACAGCGAAAAACTCAGTTTTTTAAAATCAGCGGGGATTATTCTGGCGCTGGCTGCAGTATATTTTGCCTCGGTGAAAGATACTCCCAGGGCCATACAAAGAAAATCTCTTTTATTGCCCATCATGGTGTTTTTAGGTTCAGGCATTATTGATGCCAGTATAAAATACATGGAAGAAAATCATGTTTCGACAAATGAATTTCCAATATTTTCAGCTACTGTGTTTGGTGTCGCGGCTTGCACCGGAATCTTGTTTATTCTTTTAAGGTCTTTTGAAAAACCCTTAAAACTCAATTTCAAAAATGTATTAGGCGGTGTTGCCCTGGGAATTCCCAATTACTTTTCCATATTCTTTTTATTGAGGGCACTTCAAAATGAAGCACTGAACAGTGCCTCTATTTTTACTATAAATAATGTTGCCATTGTTATGTTTTCCACCTTACTCGGTATTGTTTTATTCAAAGAGAAAATAAGCGCCAAAAACTGGAGTGGTATTGCACTGGCAGTTATAAGTATCATGTTGGTTACATTCTTTTGATGGACAAGAATATAGGTATATATAAAACGGTTGCCAATGCATCACGCGGTATTCTCTATAAAGACCGCCAGAGTAAGTTTTATGCCTATGTTTTCCCAATGGCAATTGAGAAAGATGTAAAACCAATAATGGATAATCTCCGTAAAAAGCACCCAACGGCAAATCATATTTGCTATGCCTGGAGAATAGGTATAGAAAACCAAAGGTACAGGGCAAACGATGATGGGGAACCCAATAACTCGGCTGGAATGCCCATATATGGGCAAATAAAATCTTTTGGCCTAACTAATGTTCTGATCGCTGTTGCACGTATTTTTGGTGGTACTAAACTGGGCGTTGGAGGACTTATAGCTGCCTATAGGACAGCCGCACAACTTGCTCTGGAATCTTCCACTATTATTGAAAAGTCGGTTAAAGTAAAATATGAATTATGCTTCAGTTATCCTCTTCTTAGCAAAGTAATGCGTATAATTAAACAAAATTCAATAGAAATCAAGAAACAAGACATGTCGATGGCCTGCACCATTATAATTTCTGTTTTACTCAGAAATACTGTTCAGATTGAAAACAAGTTCAAAGCGATTCACGGTGTCTCAATTTCTAGATTAGAAGACTAATTTTACAAATGAAATTTTAATAGGGCTGAGTCTAGTCACCTGTTGAATCATTATCGAGACTTAGAAGTTTATTCAACAGATAATCAGGGCATTTAACTGGTCTTTTGGTCCTGGAATTCATAAATGCCAAAACGGTGTTTGCTTCTACTAAAAGTTCGCCAGCTTCATTGTATATTTCATAGTCAAATTCTATTCTGACAGAGGGTGTTTTTTTTAGTTTGGTGACCACCGTGATAAGATCATCATAAACCGCAGATTTTTTAAATTTCAGCTGTAAGGAAATTACTGGTAATAAAATTCCGTTTTCTTCCATGCTTTTGTAAGAAATACCTAAATCCCTGAGCCATTCAACCCTTCCCATCTCCAGATACTGCGCATAATTGCCATGATAAACCACTCCCATTTGATCAGTTTCTCCGTAACGAACCCGAAAAGAAAATTCATAAAAATGCATAATTTATCAGCTAAAAACTATATATTTATTCAGTGACCTATAGAGGGGGGTGAACATGCAAAAAAAAAAGAAAAAATTCAACCTAAAATGATTTTTTTTTTAGAATATTTGTTCACATATTTGTCTCGCTCTTGAGAATGGCAAAATAGGTATTTTCCGTGACCAACAAAGACTAATCTCTAACCAACGAAATAAGATAATTTTTAATATGAGTGTTACTGCTATTTCCGTTTGGAACAATTGCTTGGCTTTTATCCAAGATAACATCCAACCGCAGGCATTCAAAACATGGTTTGAACCTATCAAACCTGTAAAGTTATCTGAGAATTCCTTAAGCATTCAGGTTCCGAGTAAATTCTTTTATGAATGGCTTGAAGAACACTATGTAAAATTACTAAAGGTTGCACTAACGAAAGAACTCGGAGAAAATGCCAAATTGGTCTATATCATTAAGATGGAGAATACTTATGGCAACAGAGAGCCATTCACAGAACAAATTCCAAGTTCAAACAGAGGCAGTGTGAATCCTCAGGAAATGGATGTTCCCATAAAATCTAAAAATCCGGAACTAAAGAATCCTTTTGTAATACCCGGAATTCGAAATATAAAGATAGAGTCGCAGCTTAATCCCAATTACAACTTTGACAATTTCCTTGAGGGTGATTCCAACAGGCTGGCCAGATCTGCGGGTATGGCGGTTGCTAACAAACCCGGAGGAACTTCTTTTAATCCGCTATTGATATTTGGAGGAGTGGGATTAGGTAAAACACATCTTGCGCATGCTATTGGTGTGGAAATTAAAGATAAATATCCGGAACGTACGGTACTTTATATCTCTGCGGAAAAATTCACACAACAATACATAGAATCTGTTAAAAAGAATACCAGAAATGATTTTATTCATTTTTATCAGTTAATTGATGTACTTATAATTGATGATGTACAGTTCTTATCCGGAAAATCAGGCACTCAGGATGTTTTCTTCCATATTTTCAATCATTTGCACCAAAATGGAAAACAAGTTGTTCTAACTTCGGATAAAGCCCCTGTAGACATGCAGGATATTGAACAACGCTTGCTTTCACGATTTAAATGGGGATTGTCCGCAGAGCTTCAAAATCCTGATTATGAGACTCGTATATCAATTTTAAGGAACAAACTATACAGGGATGGTGTTGAAATGCCCGATGAAATAGTTGAATATGTTGCCAAACATATTAAGACAAACATCAGAGAATTAGAAGGTGCTATAATATCTCTTATTGCTCAATCATCCTTTAATAAGAAAGAAGTTACTCTGGAATTGGCACAACAGGTAGTTGAAAAATTTGTAAAAAACACAAAAAGGGAGGTTTCCATAGACTACATTCAAAAAGTCGTTTCAGATTATTTTGAAATGGATGTAGCCACCTTACAATCCAAAACAAGGAAAAGGCATATCGTTCAGGCAAGGCAACTGGCAATGTTTTTCGCCAAAAAATTCACCAAAGCCTCGCTGGCAAGTATAGGCTCTCAGATAGGCAAAAGAGATCACGCTACCGTACTTCACGCCTGCAAAACAGTGGACAATCTTGCTGAAACGGATAAGCAGTTTAGAAAATACATCGAAGATTTAACCAAGAAATTTTCCTGAGTAAATTATGCAAACAAAGGTTCTTATGGTATGCCTGGGCAATATCTGCAGGTCTCCATTAGCCGAAGGTATATTGAAATCAAAAACCAGTTCACAGCATGTTTTTGTTGATTCTGCCGGAACTGCGGGATACCACATAGGAAATAATCCGGATAAAAGGTCCATAGCCGTGGCCAAAAAATATGGCATTGATATCTCTGGCCAAAGATGTAGAAAATTTAACTTCAACGATTTTGCCCAGTTTGATATTATTTATGCTATGGACTTAAGCAATTACTACGACATCTTAGCGCTGTCTAATGAAAAAGGTCATATTGATAAGGTTAAACTTTTACTGGAGGAAGGCAGTTCATCCGTTAGAGAAGTCCCCGACCCTTATTATGGTGGTACAGATGGTTTTGAAGAGGTTTTTAAGCTAATTAATCAAGCCTGTGACATGATAGCCCAAAAAATAAATACAAATCAGACTTCATAAAATGCAAAACGCTAGCGGTTCAGATGGCAAGCTTTATATGATTCCAACCACCCTTGGTGAAAATGAACCACTGGAAGTGTTGCCAATTTCCATTAAGAGAATAATTGAGGAAATAGATCACTATATCGTTGAGAATGAAAAAACAGCAAGAAGGTTTATCAAAAAAATCAGTCCCAGAAAATCACAGCCTAATTTAAATATTGCTCTTCTAAATAAATTCACAGATCCGGAAATCATTCCTTCTTTCCTTGATCCTTGTTTTGAAGGTAAGGATGTAGGTGTTTTATCAGAGGCCGGCTGCCCGGGAATTGCAGATCCAGGATCTGAAATAGCCCGAATTGCCCATCAAAAGGGAATTGCCGTAGTGCCTTTGGTTGGACCCTCTTCTATTATTTTGGCTCTTATGGCAAGTGGTCTCAATGGTCAAAATTTTGCATTTAACGGCTATCTGCCTATTGAAAATTCTGAGCGAAAGAGAGCTATTAAGAGATTCGAAAAAATCTCCAGAGAAAATAATCAAAGTCAGCTGTTCATAGAAACACCCTATAGAAATAATAGTCTTTTTGAAGAGTTTGTCAAGACACTTTCAAAGGAAACTTGGCTATGCATAGCAACTGATCTTACATTACCCACAGAGTTTATTGCAACAAAATTAGCGGGGAATTGGATAGCAGAATCCATTGAACTCCATAAAAGGCCTACGATTTTCATTATTCAGGCCTAAAAAAGCCCTGACGTTTAAGCCAGGGCTATAATTCATCACTGTGAATTTATTTTATTATACTTTAGGATTCCGAATTGCTGAAATCTGGGATATATCATATCCTGAAAACTTTTTTAAGTAATCCTCAAGACTAGTTCCATAGGCATCCTTGACATCCTTCCTTCCATTAGAGTATAAATACTTCATTACATTACCCGGACCAGCTAAATGAGCAGCAGCCAATATTCCGGATTCCGTTATTTCAATACCCTTAACTTTTCTACCTACAAAATATTTGATGTATTTGCGCATTATCCATTTGTTGCGTGAAATATTTGTATAAAATACTTTCTCCTGCAAACTTGGATTATTAAGAAATTTGGTTGAGCTATAAACACCCATCAATTGAAGAGTTCCGATTCCAAATTGATACTTACCCAGATATCCCAGCGTATTAATTATAAAGTAATTTCCCTGAGACTCAGTAAATGCAAGAGCTTCTTTGAAACCAAAATAACAACTTCCCAAAAAAGGAGGCGTTACAAAGGATGAGTCATAAGTTGTTCTGTTTTTGGGGAACAGAACGGGCGTAGGTTCTTTTACTTTTAGAATTTCGGGGACTTTAACTTCAGACTTCGTGGTAAACCCAAAACTAACTAAAACTAAAATCATGATAAGCGGACAGATAATAAATGGCCACTTCTTCATATATGTGTTTTCTTAAGACTAACTACCAAATGAGCCGGTATGCTTAAATTACTGAACCAAAGATATAGGAGATTTGTACGAATATTCCTTAGAATTCTATGAATAACCCCTTTATTTGATAAGTTGTTTAAAATTCCGGATTAACCGTCTAGCGGTTTATTTTTTGTTCGTTTATCCATCGGATATACTGCGTTTTATTCCGGTTATGTTGCGAAAGGTTTTTGGCAAATTTATGGTACCCGAAGTCTTCAACATCCGCTACCATATAGTAGTATTCATGTTTTTCAGGATTAAGAACAGCGTCTATAGAGGAAATATCGGGCATTGTAATTGGACCTGGGGGAACACCTGCATATTTATAGGTATTATAAGGTGAATTGAGCTCTAGATCTTTGTAAAGAACTCTTTTGATAATAGTATCAAAATTGTCAAGTTCTCGTTTTAAGGCATAGATTACTGTAGGGTCTGCCTGAAGTAACATATTTTTGTTCAGCCTGTTTAGATATAATCCGGCAACCCTGGGTCTCTCATTAACTTTGGCTGTTTCCTTTTGAACAATTGAGGCGAGAGATATCACTTGAATTTGCGTCAAATTCAACATTTCTGCTTTCTTTATTCTATCGTCATTCCAAAAGCGAATATACTCCTTCAGCATTCTATCACGAAACTCTGAGGCCGATGTATTCCAAAAGAACTCATAGCTGTTAGGTATAAAAAATGAAAGACTCGTATCTGCTGTAAAGCCATTTTCCTGAAGAAATACAGAGTCTGCAAAAGCCTTTACCAATGAAATACTATCAGCTTCGATTTGACTAGAAATTCTTCCCGCCAATTTTTCGAATGTTTCCTGATTATTAAAAGAGACATTAACGGGTACATTATTACTCCTTAAAGTATTAATAATCTCATTATTATTCATTCCTTTCTTTAAAATATATTTTCCGGGTTTTATATAGTCAATATATTTTTTCTGTTTTGCGACTGCCTCAAAGGTCCCCATATCGGACAAAAGGGGCGCGATAAGATTTTTTAACTCATCATAGGAACTGCCAGTAGGAACATAAATGTATGCTTCCTTATTATTAAAAGCGGTATTTGGTGTAAAAAGAGCGTTATAGATTAAATATGCAAAGGCTCCTCCTGCAATTAAGCCAAGAAGCACTATTATCAATAAGATTTTTTTGATATACATTATTTTTCAAACTTTTGAAACAGTAGTTCATTTTTAAATTTTCCTCCGACAAGAACCCAATCCTTTTTAACTCCTGCGAGCTCAAACCCCATCTTTTTGAAAAGTTGTATGCTAACCTGATTGTCTTCGCCTACATTGGCGTATACCTGATTCAAATTGAGTACCTTAAAGGCATATTTGCATAGTAAAGACACAGCTTCTGAACCATGACCATTATTGCGGTCAGCCCTGTCAAGAATAACGATCCCTATTCCTGCTCTTCTGTGTTTAGGATCAAAATCAAATAGATCAATAAACCCTATCACCTTATCACTTTCATTGCAGATGGCAAGGCGTAACTGTTTTACTTCATAAATATCTCTATGTGCGTTGTCCAGATACTTTTTAAGTACATGTCTGGAATAGGGTGTAATCGTACCACTAATTTCCCAGATATCAGAATTATTCTCCAGTTCGAATAAGAAATCAAGATCTACGGGTTCCAATGCCCTTAAACTGGTATGCTTTCCTTTTAGAATCAAATCTCTATTTTTCCTTTAAATACTTGCTTGGCCGGACCTTCCAGCCATATATTTTCATATCGCTCTAAGACCTTATTAAAACTAATTGACAAATTGCCTCCTTTAGTATGAATTTTTACCAGGTCACCATTGGTCTTACCCCAATAATGCATTCCTATTGCAACCGCCGTGACGCCGGTTCCGCAAGACAAGGTTTCATTTTCCACTCCCCTTTCATACGTCCGTACAGCAAAATCATTTTCTGAAGTTTGTTCAACAAAGTTAATATTGCTCCCTCCTTCGCCGTAAATACCATATCTAAGCTTTGCCCCTTCTTCCAGTACGTTAAAGGCATCTAAATTAGCAACCATCTGAACATGATGTGGAGAACCTGTATCTAAAAAAAGACAATTGGGTTTTGCCATAATTTCAGTAACATCCTGCATCTGCAAGCTAATTATTCCATTAGTAGTGGTAGCAATATGCAACCCATCTACAGCATTAAATTCAGCTTTATTAGTGATTATCCCGAGGAATTTTGCAAATGCTACTATACATCTTCCACCGTTGCCACACATGCTACCGGGATTCCCATCAGCATTATAATATACCATCTTAAAATGTGCTGAATTATCTTCTTCCAATAAGATTAATCCATCTGCCCCAATACCAAAACGCCTGTCACACAGAAATGAAATCAATTCGTTGTCGGCTTTGGGAAATCCTCCAAGCCGATTATCAATCATAATAAAATCGTTGCCTGTACCCTGGTATTTATAAAATGTAACTATCATAGCTTATTCCGGTAACAAAGATATGACTTATTTAAGCAGTTTTAATCAGTTAAAAAGTCGTTAAATGGAAATATTTAAATTAAAAATCAAGTATTTTTACTTTATAAATTAAAAGATTATTTATTTATGAAAAGATTTGGAAGTTTATTAATAGTAGCCATTTTTGCCGGGGCGATCACCCTTACTTCGTATAAGATGTTTTTTGAAAAAACAAATTACACGCTTATTACGGATAGTTCAGAGATTCCAGTTGTAACTACCAGCAACAAGCCCACATCTTTTAAAGGAAATGGCATTAATGAGGTTGATTTCACCATTGCTGCAGAAAATACCGTTAATGCAGTTGTGCATGTTAAAAACCTTACTTTAAATAGCAGCTCGGGAAGCTTATTAGATTTTTTCTATGGCTCTGAAAGTCGTCAAATTCCACAGGTGGGCACTGGTTCTGGAGTTATCATTTCCCCAGATGGGTATATTGTAACTAATAATCATGTGATTGCTAAGGCTAATGAGATAAGAATTACGTTAAACAACAATAAGTCATATGAGGCTGAAATTATCGGCACTGATCCTAATACCGATATAGCATTACTTAAAATTGATGTGGATGAGAACCTCCCCTATCTTGCTTTTGGTGATTCTGATGAAGCTAAAATTGGGCAATGGGTGTTAGCTGTTGGCAATCCCTTTAATCTAACATCAACAGTTACCGCGGGTATAGTTAGTGCCAAAGCAAGAAATCTTGATCCTGTTCGGGATCAATCATTTATACAAACAGATGCTGCTGTTAATCCGGGCAATAGCGGTGGTGCGTTGGTCAATA
>NZ_CAMYIP010000038.1 GCF_947258525.1 uncultured Eudoraea sp. | reverse complement strand
AATTTTCTTTTCAATTTTCTTCCCAATAGAGTTTTGATAATCCTGATGAAAGCCCTCTATATAAGAATCTCCTAATATTGCTACTTCGAATTTATCTGCAGAAGGAAGGAAATCCCTATATGAATTAAAACCTGCATTGTTTATGCCGTATTCAGAAAAATTTTGATTCCTATTACCTTGTACGGCATATCCGGCACTACGTGGGACTCTTTTTTCAACCCCAAATTCATCTATATATTGTGGTGCATTGTCTGTATATAAATGAAATATCCGAACAAGTATTTCCAGAACGATTAGAATCAATAGGATATAAAGAAATAATTTTTTTAAAAATGCTACCATGGCTCCTAAAATTGAAAATAAATAAAGGAACGATTCACACCGTCATCAAAAAATAATAATATAGCAAGGACTACTAAGGTATAGAGTGAAAAACGCACGTATTTAGACTTAAACTTAAACGGATTCCTCTCATCTTTCCTAATACGGTATTCGTACAAAATGAACAGAAACAGTAAAATATAAAAGTCAATCATTCTATACCCCATGGGATGTACATAGTTTTCGTAACTAAGATCTGCAAAAAAATGATCAATATAACCATACGCGTCCGTAAGACTTGGAGACCTGAAGAAAACCCTTGAAAATGTAACTAAAATAAACGTCCATAGCATCATTCCAACTTCCTTTATGGATGGGAAAAATGAATTTTCACCAACTACATTTCCTGCATATATCCTGTTTCTTCCCAATAGGAAAACAGGAATGTAAAACAAAGCGTGCAGGCCACCCCAAAAGATAAATGTCCAGTTGGCACCATGCCAAAAACCACTTACTAAAAATATGACACAGATATTGCGTATAGATTTTAATTTGCTAACTCTGTTGCCGCCCATTGGAATGTAAAGATAATGGCGAAACCATGTGGATAAAGAAACATGCCATCTTTGCCAGTATTCAGCGACATTCCGTGAGAATTGTGGAAACTTAAAATTGGACATAAGTTCCACCCCAAACAATTTGGCTGTGCCAATGGCAATATCGGAATATCCACTAAAATCCCCGTATACCTGAAAACTAAATAAACAAACCCCCAAAACAAGTGTTGAGGCAGGATATGCGGCGTAATTGGTAAATATATCATCAACTACCGGTGCAAGTGAATCGGCAATTACCAGTTTTTTAAAAAACCCCCATAGAATAAGCTTCATTCCACCTGCTGCCTGGTCAAAGTTAAAAACTCTTTTCTTTGTTATTTGGGAGAGCAGATTGGAAGCGCGTTCAATAGGTCCGGCTACTAGCTGTGGAAAAAAAGCAACAAATGCTGCAAAGGCAATAAAATTTGAGGTGGGCTTAATTCGCTTGTAATAAATATCAAAGGAATAGGACATGGTTTGAAATGTGTAGAACGAAATCCCTACAGGCAGGATAATACTCAAGGTCCAGGTGCTTTTAATATCATAGCCAATGTTAGCAATCAGGTCAATAAAAGAATCGGTAAAAAAGTTGTAGTACTTAAAAAAGCCAAGCATTCCAACATTGAAAACAACACTTACCCAAAGCCAAGCTTTGCTTTTAATAGTATCTGCAGACCTGTGAATTTGCTGGCCTACAAAGTAATCAACTAATGTGCTTGCTAGTATTAACACAAGGAAACGCCAGTCCCACCAGCCATAGAAAACATAACTGGCAAAAATTAAAAGAATATTCTGATAGCGCGCCTTACCATTAAAAACATACCAGTATAGAATAAAAACTATAGGAAGAAAGAGCAAATACTCTAATGAGTTAAATAACATAAATAATAATTTACCCGTGTTTCTTTTTGAATGAGTTCCGTTTATTTTGTAATTAAACCCCAATCACCAATAGGAGCCAATATAAATACAACTTGAGCAATCTTCCTGCGCTCAACTATTTAAAAATGGTCTGATTAGATGAATTATTGCGACTTATGGCATGGGGTGGTTTTTATTTCTGGTTTTCATTCTATGCTATTAAATAAACCATTGTTTATTCTGCGTCTTCTTCTTCCCGTACTTCCACAATTTCGTACATGTTTTCTCCATCGAGCTGTATGGGTTGGTAATAGGTCTCCCCAAATTTCACATAGGTCTGATCTCCAATTTTAACTTCTTCCCCGCCATCCGGTAAATGTGGGACTATAGTACCAGCAGTTGCAGGAACCACTGTATAACCCTCATCTGATTTTTCATAATAAGCGCCACCGTAGTAATAATTGTTGGTGGTTTCATTAACCTCCACCACTTCAGCTTCTTTGGGAATGGTCTCCACAGTTGCCCCAACAGGGGCCTGAACCACCGTATAACCACCATCAGATTCAACATAATATACGCCGGTATCATAATGGTATTGTTGGCTTTCTATACTTATAATAATTGCAGTGGTCGCCATAGTAGCTACAAAAAAGCCCCAGGGATGCCAAACGGGCCCCCAGTAGAAAGGACGATAAGGATGATAAAAGTAAGGCCTGTGGCAATAATACCCGAAACCACCATACCTGTAGGGAGGTCTTACATACGCTCGTCCACCTCTTCGTACATAGGTGTTGCCCCTGTTAATATTTACATTTCTGCTGTTATCTATATTAATGTTTCTGTTGCTGTTATTAATATTCGTTCTGTTTCCATCTCTACTTTTTACGTCAGAAGTCCTCCTTCCATCCCGGGATGCATTTTGCCTGTCTCTATTTCCGGAATTTGAACTGCTGCGATCTGCCGTTGCCGCCCTGTTGGATGTTCTTTCCCTGGTTTGCGCATTATTTCTTTGACTTGTACTGGGTGTCCTGCTATAACTGCGATCATTTGATCTCGTATGTCCACCGTTAATGGACTTCGAAGGCGCGTTGTACGAGCTAGATGGTCTGGACGCGGATGAACGTTGTGGTTGACGTTGAGTATTGGATCTGGAAGGGGCTGACCGCTGGGGGCTCGGACGGGATGCCATACTTCTTCCACCACCTCTTGAAGCTCTGTGACCCATTCTTTGGGCATTTATGGAAGCTAATGGAAGTATAAGCAGCAGGATTAGTACAATTAGTCCTGAACTTTTATTTGTCTTGGATATGTCTTTATGCATAATATATTTTGAATTAATAAAATTATAAGGGATTAAGATTTTTCCATTATGTCAATTAATCTGGCATTCGGTGGAGGTAAAAATTCAAATAGGGTATTGGGGAGCTTTGGGTTTAACTCCCAATTCCTGAAAACCGATTCTATTCGTAAATTTTGTTTCCCTTTTTGAATTAGTATAAAACGTTTGGGTAAATTCCAGTTGTTACTTGAAACCCATAGCTGTAAATGCACATTCTCATTGGTGGCCCTTATATAAAAACATTCTTCTCCATCCACCATTTTTTTACCCAAAAACTCCAGGGTATTGAATTCTGCCAGGATATCATCAGTAAAGGAAGGATAGAAAAAATCCGCAGCAGGAAACTGGACGCCAAACCTGGTGTGCAGGGCATCTATCATTGCAATTATATTATCAGGTGATTCAAGGGTGACATAATTATTTTCTTTAAAGGAGTACATAGAAGCATAGGCACCATTATACCAAAAACCATATTTTCCTTTATCTCCTATTTTGTGGAAGACCATTTTATCAGGACCTGCCATACTCACCTGGCTTACACTATGTTGTGTTGTAATTTTTTGTTCGGCATCCAATTTGTCTATGGAAGTTTCGATAGAAAAACTTACGGCTTCAAGTTCGCCAATAATATCTGCCATCCTGTCAAGGATATATACTCCTGCAGAATCTATTTGCCTCGCAGCCTGGCTTTGGCCAAAAAAAGGAAGTGCTATTAGAGCAAGTGTTACTACGTATTTTTTCATAG
>NZ_CAMYIP010000037.1 GCF_947258525.1 uncultured Eudoraea sp. | reverse complement strand
CTTCTATCATAGATGCCGTTTTTGGAATCTCAAGGTAAACATGAGCAAGTTCGTGTGCTATGGTATACATAGACTGATCTTTTGACCTTTTCAGGATATCAGAACTCAAACATATTAACCAAACACCAATCATCACATCATAACTTCCATCCTTTACGGTCAAATGAGGTTCATTACATTTGGAGCATCGGCACAAGGCAGTCTGTCCATTTCTACCGCTTATAGGGTCTATGAAAATCTGTTCGGTTACACAATTATTAGTAATTGGTGCGATAAAACGAACTTCACGCTTGTACATAAGAATTTCCCGATCTTTTAATGGCAATCTCTCAAGTACCTCTGAAATCAACGATACTAATTTTACTTTTTCCAAACAATGATGAAGACCATAAATATTGCAATCTGCCCATTGACCTGTATCTTTTCTGCTTTCATCGTAATCCACTCGTCATTCCTATCTAAAATTTTTATTGCCTTGTTGTTATGGCTTAATTGTTCTTAGTGATCATACCAATCAATATCGGTATATTGCCTTTATCCCTTTAGAAGAAGGGATTTCTAATAGTTGTCTTGGAAGAAAGGGGTTAAGGATGAATTAGAAAACGATCAAGATCAGCAAAGGCATACACATTGAGGGATAGGCGTATTTCAATTTGATTTTTATAGAAATATGTGTAAAATAATCAACAGATTAATTGAATTGCTCAAAAACCTTTTAAGTTGGAACCTAACAGGGGGGGGATTATATGAAAGCCTATTGTTCATGGTGCTTAGAAAAAATGACACCAAATACACTCCATGACTCAAAATTAAAAAGGAAACTATTCGAATGATAAAAGTGCAGTAAAAGATTAGTGAAATGCCGAGCATGTGATAATTTTGCACGATGGGATACTTTTGCTCAGCTTGATGATCAAGGCAAAAAACGCAGAAAATACCATCACGACCAGTTCTGCCTGGAACACCGACATGAAATACCTAATTTCAGCACCACGAAAACCAAGTTAAAAAGGCCATCCGATTATAAAACCATCTATAAATACAATGTACGAAATCTTGCTAAAGCTGGCAAAGTCGTTTTGGCAGGAGGGGCTGGTATGGCGGTAAGCGGACCATTATCATTTGTCTTTGCTCCCGCTTTAGGTGGAGCTATTGGAAGCCTATCTGGCCTGTCTGGAGCGGCAGCAACAAATTATGGCTTGGCCTTATTAGGATTTGGCTCCATTGCCGCAGGGGGAATGGGAATGGCTGGTGGTATGACAGTTGTAACAGCCGCAGGGCTGGCTTTGGGAGGAAGTTTAGGAGCATATATTGGTAACAGTTATATGGGTGATATATATAAATTTCATATTGAAAATGTAAAAAATGGAAAAGAACCCGCAGTAGTTACTATTAACGGATTTTTATCTGAAAAAGACTCTAAGAATGTGAAAGGTTATCAAGATTGGGAAAGTACTATTGAAACACACTTTCCAGATAAAGAATGGTATCATGTCTATTGGGAAGCAAAGAAATTATACGATTTAGGTTCTTTAGTAATAGGGTCAGGTACAAGTACAGGATTGTCCGTTATTATTGGCAAAGCAGCATCACATGCCGCTAAGCAAGTATCAAAGAAGGTTGCGCCTGTTGGATCTGCAATGACAGCCATGCAATTGTCAACTAATCCTTGGCATGTTGCTTTAGTAAAAGCACAAAAAACTGGAGTTCTTCTTGCTGATATTTTGAAACGAACAAATAAAAAGTATGTAATTCTTGGACACTCGCTTGGATGTCGTGTGGCTTACTTTACTTTGTTGGCATTAGCGACCACAGTCAAAAAAATAATCGAAGATGTGCATCTTACTGGAGGGGCTGTTGATCGGGAAAAAGTTAACTGGAAGATAGCGAAACAGTCTGTTTCAGGAAAACTATTCCTAACTTCAAGTGATACGGAGTTAGGTTTTATTGATATAGCTCCGAATAAAAAAGACAGAACCATCATTGGTTCTGCCTTTCCAACTCAAACATTATAATTCTATTTTTTAGCACTCCCTTTCCACCACTTTACCTGTTCGGGTTTATCATATTTTCCCTTGTCGAACCAAATAAATGTTCCATTAAGGTCATTGCCCTTAACAAAGCCGCTATAGGTGATTCTTCCATATTTATCGCTGTAAATATCAGCGGTAAAAAACACCCTGTCTCCATCTACTTTGGAAGTGTAATCAGCATCCCCAAACCCATATTTTGCACAACCGATAGATAAAAATTTTCCATTCTCAAACTTAATCTCATCATCTTCAGAGCCACTCTTACCAATTTCACCATTTTTACCAGAAAAGGTTTTTCCATCTAATATTCCGCTGTAGGCAGGGATTGCAATTAAAAAGAAAAATAATGTAAAGCCAATTAAAGTGAGATTCTTTTTAGTCATGATCATTACCCCCTTTCGCTTATTTCCTTTTATGTGGATATCAAGGATTGTTGCCATCAGAAAATGGTCATGTGTAAATGAACAACAGGAAAGTAATCATGCCGAAGAACAATATCAGATATAGGAAACATAACAGGAGCGAGATTAGAACAGAATAACCACCAATTAAGTGGCATAGCTTTAATATGCCACAATGTGGTATTTTGTCAAGACAATTTTTATATTATTCTTGTGGGGGGGAATTGAAAAATTTGCAGAAATATTGACATTTAATGGAAATGGATAATTGCAGAGATGTAAAACCTAATGATATGAGAGCGTTGTCAAAAGGTTCAGGAAACAAAAATTATTTTACTGCATCCTCCAACAGCTTTTTGTCAACTGATAGATATGTTGCACATTCATCAAGTGATTCTAGAATTTCTATTTTAAATAGATCATCACTTAGCATGGATTTATAAAGATAGGAAAATCCCTTTATATATTTTTGCGGTATGAATAAAGATATTTTGACAGGATTATCAGGCTTAATTTGCCTACGGTATTCATGAACATGTGAAGATACTGTGTCTAAATCTATTTCAATCTCTTTAAGTTTGGAGAAATCAGCAAATCTATTGAATACGGCAAACTTGCCATCATTCTCATCATATATTGCTTTTAGCATTTCTGATAATTCATTCAATGTAAGTGTATCAGATAACCTTAATATGAGTAGCTTCTTATCTTTGTTGAGATTTATCGTCCACATGGCAGTCCTTTCAGGATTTCAGACAATAATTTTTAATGGACATTATAATCCAATACGTTAAGACCGTTTAAGCGATATAGCAAATTTTTCCTCTTCCACCATATGGTTCATTACCGTCATATTAACTGTCTGCATTTTGTTCCATACTCCATTTTCTGAGTAACGGAACCACATCCCTTCCATTTTCACAGTTGTATATGAATCTTCCTTCTGAGGTAAACATTCTTGAATATTCATCTGGATGGTTTTCAGTAATCCAAGGAATAAATTTTTTAAAGATTTTAATATTATGCTCAACGAAATCAGCAGGTACTTCAGCGGCAATACTTTGGATTAGAACATTTTTAAAAGTAAAAATACAGGAACTATATTTCAGTTCACTAATTCCAATTGCATCGAGTCTGTCATTACGCTCCAAAATTTGGCAATGGACAGTATCACCGTCTGACTTAAAATTTATAAATTGCAGATTGGTATTCACACCGACATCATATTCATAGATAATCCTTACCTGTTCTTTCCCTGAAAATTTAGAAAGTCCAACTATTTCAAAGGTGGCATCCTCTGTAAACATGGTCATAATCTTTTCTACATCATGATGATTCCGATTTACAGCAGGAAATGGCATTTTACTGTGGAGAATTTCGGTATTTTAACTTATGGATGTTCATCTTTGTGCCTGTAAATAAATCCAATATCCTTTCTTTCTTCCTCCTT
>NZ_CAMYIP010000036.1 GCF_947258525.1 uncultured Eudoraea sp. | reverse complement strand
GCAGCCCTTCGGCTTTGCTCAGGACAGGCTCCGCGGAGAAGTCCCTGCTTGTCCACGAGGGAGCGTGAGAGCCGCTGGTCCAAAAAAGATATTGAGACCAGAGCTTACTTATTAAATAAGGTTAAAGAGATTATTGGAACAGAAGGAAACCTTGCCCAAAAGGCAATAGCATTTTGCTTAGCGTATGATGCCGTATCAATAGTAATACCTGGAAATGTAAATATTGCTCAATTAACCAGTAATATTCAAAGCACAGATATTCGTATTTCTCAGGAAATTGTAGCAAGGCTTGAAAAATTATATCAGTCCGAGATTAAAGATCTGAACCTACCCTGGTAATTGACGGAGGTTGTACTATTCAATAATTAATTTCATTTGAATTATTTAAAATTGATGGCAAATAATTGAATGGCATCCTGTTTACCGCGCAGTTTAAGTTTGCCAATTTCAGTAAACGAAAAATTGGTATCCTGATTTAATTTTATGACCAGATCTTCTGATATCAGTGCCCTTACCCCATAATTATTGCATTCAGACTGGATCCTTGCCGTGGTGTTCAAAGCGTCTCCGGTATATATTATATCCTTCTTAATTATTCCAATTTCACCGGTTGTGACTTCCCCTATATGGAAACCTGCTTTAAACTCGGGTACTAAACCAAATTGATTGATATAGGTACTCTTTTTATCATTAAACACTTCAGAAATTTTTGAAAAACAATCCATACAATTGTTATTCTTCAATCCTGTTTTTTCTTCCCACGAAACCACGATTTCATCTCCTACATACTGAAATATTTCTCCTTTAGTTTCCAAAATGGCATCGGTCATGTCTGCGTAATAAGACTTTATTAGGTCAAAATATTTCCTATGTCCCATCTGTTCTGCTATAGTTGTAGAGGATTTCATGTCAAGAAACATAAATATTCTCACTTCTTGTTTAGGCTCAATGTATTTACCATAGGAGTAATTATAAATTACCTTTTTCCCCAAATATGTAGTTATTTCAGAATAGAATAATGCGATATCCAATACTAATCCAAGATATAGTATTACACTCCAAAATGAGAATTCCTTTATAAAGACTATAAGGCTGTTTAAGACAACCGGATCCAATACAGATTTATTATAACGGAATGAATTAGTAACTAAGGTGAGAAAACAAATAAATATGATTAACAGGATAGTATAAAAGGATCCCTTGACAAATATCTTTTTCCAAAACGACTTATTCTCAAATCGCTTTCTTAACCAGCGTACTTCAATCCAGCCCTGTACTAATCCCATTAAAAAACTTCCCAGACTAACATAGATGAAAGAATTTTTAAAATCATATTTGTTACCCGTTCCGGGGTATATAGGAGAATCGGCAAGCAAGCCATATTCAAGAAAAACATAGATTAATCCGAATATAAACCAGATAATTCCAAACGTGAGAATCTCTCTTAAATAATGGTAATTTTTCTGGCTTAACATATCAGAGTAAATATAGGAAATCCTATAAAGAACTCGGATTTCACCTTTCAGAATAGCAACTATTGTTATTGATAAAAAAAACCTATTTTTAGTAACTAACGGTACAGATCCAAACTAAACCAATTAATATGTCGCAAATTTCTATTAGCTCAGTTAAACCCAGATTAACTTTTTGGCAGATCTGGAATATGAGTTTCGGATTCCTGGGAATTCAATTTGGGTTCGCTCTGCAAAATGCCAATGTGAGCAGGATATTTGAAACCCTTGGCGCATCAAAAGATGAATTGCCAATTCTATGGCTTGCAGCACCGGTAACCGGTCTTCTGGTACAACCCATTATTGGATATTATAGTGATAGAACCTGGCACCGGAAATGGGGAAGGCGAAGGCCTTTCTTTGCTATTGGAGCAATTCTTGCCACTATCGCATTATTTGCTATGCCAAACTCAACAGCACTTTGGATGGCTGTAATAATGCTGTGGCTCATGGATGCGTCAATTAACGTAAGTATGGAACCTTTCAGGGCATTTGTTGGTGACATGTTGCCAAATGAGCAGCGTACGAGTGGCTTTGCTATGCAAAGTTTTTTTATTGGTTTGGGTGCCATTATTGCATCTGCCTTACCCTTTATTATGACAAATTGGTTTGGGATAGAAAATATAGCCGCGGATGGCGGCATCCCGGATTCGGTAAAATGGTCTTTTTACCTGGGTGGGATTGCTTATTTCACTGCCGTTATGTGGACTGTGTTTAATACCAAAGAATATCCTCCGGACGATATTGAAAAGCTTAAAATTGAAAATGCAGAGAAAGGAGTATTCACCGGACTTAAAGAGTCCTTTATGGGAATTTTTAAAATGCCCAAAACCATGGTTCAGCTTGCTTTTGTCCAGTTCTTCTCCTGGTTCTCGTTATTTGCTATGTGGATCTACACAACTTCAGCCGTTACAAGCCATATTTATGACACTTCAGATACGACTTCGGCACTATATAATGAGGGAGCAGATTGGGTTGGAATTTGTTTTGCCGTATATAACGGTATTGCTGCCCTTGTGGCCTTTTTATTACCGGTCGTTGCTAAGAAAATAAGCAGAAGGATGACACATTTAATAGCACTTGTAATAGGAGGCATCGGATTGATCTCTATTTATTTTATTTCAGATCCAAATTTATTGCTTGTATCCATGATAGGAGTTGGTATTGCCTGGGCAAGCATATTATCAATGCCTTATGCTATGCTATCCAGCAGCTTGCCAGCTAACAAAATGGGGTATTATATGGGTGTTTTTAACTTTTTTATAGTTATTCCACAAATTGTGGCGGCAGGTATCCTGGGCTTTATGCTAAAGTCATTTTTTGGCAATATTTCTATTTACGCACTAATTATAGGTGGCGTTTCAATGATCATTGCGGGATTCCTCTGTTTAATTGTTCAGGACAATGAAGAGGCTTTTGCTTCAGATATTGCAACCTAAATAACTGAAATATGACCTTAGTTGGGGTTATGGCTTCCATATAGTTCTTCTGATTGATTGCTATTATTATCTGCACTTAGGGTCCATAAAAATCCTAAAAAAATCCTATGAGCGATACAAAATTGCGTATCAATCCTTCCCTGGAATAAATTGATTTATTCAACTGTCCTTTAAATAAGATGAATAAGAGCCTGCTAAAAAAGAATACAATTCAAGTCCTATTTTCTACAGTTGGGTAAAGAATACTTAGGAATATATGTAAGTATTAAGAAGTTTGAACCATCATTAACAGTAAAAACAGCAATATGAAAACTTTAGCACTTATTTTAGGTTTATTTATTTCGGGTATTATTGCCAATGCGCAGGACACAAAAAGTGTCACCCTTACGGTCACTATTGAAAATGTACAAAGTAATGAAGGTCAAATCCTGGCAGAACTCCATACTCAGGACACTTTTATGAGAGGCCCTGGAATTCAACAATTTATGAGTAACGCAAAGACCGGGAGCATTTCCTTTGTTTTTGAAGACGTAAAGCCGGGTACCTACGCAATATCATCTATGCATGATATAAATGAAAATCAACAGATGGATTATGATTATTTAGGCATGCCCTCTGAAAAATATGGGATGAGTAATAATGAAAGGTCTATGGGACCTCCTAGATTTCAGGATGCGCAATTCGAAGTAGCAGAAGAAAATCTTGAGATAAATATTCGCTTTTTAAGGTGACATCAGAGATAAAACTAAACACAAAATGCCTGCGTTTAGCGGGCATTTTGTTTATATATATATGATGTAGTAGAAATAAAAATTATATCTCTTCCGCCAGCCAGGCTTTCATCATCCAAACCGTTTTTTCCTGTTCCGTAATAAAATCACTCATCATTGAATTAGTACCCTCATCATTCGCATCATCGGAATCTGCCAGAATTTTACG
>NZ_CAMYIP010000035.1 GCF_947258525.1 uncultured Eudoraea sp. | reverse complement strand
TCTACTAAAATAAAGTCAATACGAAATGGGATAAATTTTAAATCAAAGGTTTTCCCAATACCCGTGCCTCTCTCATCAAAAGTATCCTTCATTTCAGCTATGGCTATTCGATACATATTTGAAAATGAGGTGTTATTGAAATCACCGCAAACTATGGTCCTGTATGGAGAATTTTTTCTGTGATTGACAAATATTTGTACTTGTTCTTCTTGTTTCATAAAAGCCATTCTCATTTTACCATAAATCTTGAAAGCTGGTCTAATTCGCTTTAGCCTGGAAGGTATTACTTTATAGGATTGGAAATGAATATTATAGACTCGAATTGTATCTGCTTTATATAAAATATCCGCAAATAGGGCATTGTTGGCTGTATTGGGAAATTCCAGGGATCCGGTGCCTACAATCGGGTATTTTGAAAAAATAGCCTGGCTGCTTTTATTAGAAGGGAAATCGGTTTTGTATTTATAGGGATATTGCTCTAATTGAACCATTCGACCAAATTCCTGAAAGCAGACAATATCAGGGTCTTGATCTAATACAAAATTCTTAATTTCATTCCCTGTTGATTCACCTTTTGCCCGACCACTAAAATTAAACTCTCTTGTATTAAAAGTCATAATGCTCAGGTCATTATCTTCAGAGGTTCCATTGGTAGACCCGAATTTATAAAAAGATCCCAGTACGATATAAGAACTGAGTACTGCGGCTAATGATAGCATGAACATTTTTTTCTTTCTGAATAACCAATATGCAATAAATGGAAGATTTAAGACAAACGTTATCGGAAAGAATAAACCCAAAAAAGATAAAGGAATAAATGTCTTTACGGAAATAAAAGGAGACAGGCAGGATAACAAAAGAATTAGTCCAAAAAATATATTCAGGATTAAAATAGTCTTATCAAATAATGATAAATCTCTCACAGATTAATCCTCTTTACCCGCCTTGAATAAGAAATCAATAATGATAAATCTCTCACAGATTAATCCTCTTTACCCGCCTTGAATAAGAAATCCTTTTCTGATTTGGAAAGACTTTCATAACCAGATTTGCTAATCTTATCAAGGATAGTATCTATTTTGCGCTGCTTGCTTTCTCTGTCGTAATTTACATTCGAAACATTTTTTCCTTTAGTGCGGCGGTAGACAGTTTTCAGGGGTGCCTTTTTTTCTCTCTTCTTAAAAAGACCTTCAATACTTTCAATCATTTTCGTGAACCCTTCCCCTATGTCCCGGCCTTTTAATAATTGTCTGGCATAAACGTATCCCAAAAAAGCTCCACCTAAATGAGCGAGATTTCCACCTGCATTTCCGCCAGATGGAATTTGAATTAAATCTACCAAAACAAAGAAAGCTCCAATATACCACAATTTTACATTGAACATAAAGAGCCTTACCTCTTGGTTGGGAATATAGGCACAGATAAAAATTAATACCGCAGTTACTCCCGCAGAGGCACCTATTAAAGCCGTCTTTGTAGTCAATAGTGCCGGGAAAACATTATAACTTAATAAAAAGACTAAACCACCCAATATAACCCCTAGAAAATAAACACTTATTAATTTTTTGGGGCCGAACAGGTTTAAGAAAATTCTTCCGGAGAAATAAAGCATTATCATATTCCAAAACAGATGCCAAATTCCTCCATGAAAAAAGGAATAGGTAACAAGAGACCAGGGTTGAGAAATAAAATCGACAAAATCTTTTGGTAATTCAAACCATCGGATCAGTGAATTGGAAGGCATTCCCATTAAGAAGGTAAATAATCCGTTTACAATAAAAACGAATACATTTACTGCAATTAATTTTTCGGCTATACTCAGACGCGCGAATTGATATTTTAAATTTCCAGAATCCATTCTAATCCCATCGATTTTGATTAAACTGATTTTTTTTCCAGTACCACATCATTAAAAATCCAAAAAGGGCTCCCCCAACATGTGCAAAATGTGCAATACCATCTCCAAATATGGAATATCCCGTAACCCCTGAAAACAAGTCCAATCCTATTAAAACAGGAATGAAAAATTTTGCTTTAATAGGGACTGGCAGGAAGATAAGGAATAATTCACTATTTGGATAAGACATTCCAAAAGCTACCAAAATACCGTAAATAGCCCCTGACGCCCCAACTGCCGGGGTATTATAGGCACTTAAAAAATTATCGATAACACTGCGAGGCGCATAATTATACCAGTCTGGACTATATTGGCCACCAGAAATTATTTCCATAATCTGACTTTCCGTTATTCCAGAATTCATTATAGCCTCAAGGCCCTGATTAAAATAATAATAATTTACACCTGAATGTATAAGCGCAGCTCCAATACCTGCAGAGAAATAGAAGAACAAAAATTTATTTCTACCCCACATCCTCTCCAATGGTGTGCCAAAGGCCCAGAGCGCATACATATTAAATAAAATATGCATAAATCCGCCATGCATAAACATATGAGACAACATCTGCCAAAATCCAAAATTCTCATTCTTTGGAAACCACAATGAAAACCATTCATACATCTGGTCTCCATACAGATTGGTCGCTACAAAGAACAACACATTAGCAATTAGCAGATGCTTAATGGCATCAGTTAGTCTTCCCATCTAAATAAATTTATTATCAATATCACGCTCGGTAATTGTAACGTAAATTATTTTGTTAAACGGACTTCGGTTAGTTTCCTTACATGCAAACAATGCATTTACCAGAGCCTGTTGCGACTCATTATCCAATATTTCCCCGGTTTTTACCGCCAAAGACTTACAAAGCGCTTTGGATAAAACCTCTGACTGGGTAAATCCATTTCCGTTTATCTCCATTTGATAATCAGAAATTAATTGATCCAATATTATCCCTATTTCACTTTCATTAATAAGTTGAGGAATTCCGGTGATTTGAAGTTCATCTTCCGTAAAAGGACCGAAAGCAAAACCCAGAGATGTCAGGCTTCCTTTAATTTCCTTTAATACCGCCAATTCAGATTTTGGAAAAGCAAGTGACAAGGGAAAAAGCAATTGCTGGCTTAATGTTTCCTTTACCGTAATGCTTTTAAGAAATTTTTCATATAACACCCGTTGATGTGCACGCCCCTGGTCAATGATAAGCATACCCGACTTTATTGTCGTTACTATATATTTTCTTCTAAGCTGAAATGTCGTTGCCCCTATTTGATCTAAGCCTCCCTGTTCATCAAAAATTGAACCGGTAATAGTATCAGATTCGAAATGCACTGTACTAAATCCCTCTCCCCTGCCAACTTTTGACTCTAAACCTACATACATACTTTCCCAATCCCCGGATCGTTGACGCGCAAAGGTGCTTTTAATACTTTTTCCTAATCCACTTTCCTTAAATGGATTATAGCCAGGGTTAATAGATATACCTGGCTGCTGCGCCTGCTTGTATAATTGCGTATAAGGTGTATCCAAATTCTGATCTTTATCAAAATCTAAAACCGGACTTACATTAAACTGACCTAAGCTGTGTTTTATAGTTGATTTAAGAATAGCATATAAGGTATGTTCGTCATCAAACTTAATTTCTGTTTTTGTTGGGTGTATATTAATATCTATTGATGACGGATCTACTTCGAGATACAAAAAGTAGCCAGGACTTGTATCTGGTCTCAAAAGTCCTTCAAATGAAGCCATAACCGCATGATGAAGATATGGGCTCTTAATAAAACGATGGTTCACAAAAAAGAATTGCTCACCCCTGCTTTTTTTAGCGTATTCCGGTTTGTATATAAACCCTGATATCTTAACTACCTGGGTCTCTTCGGATACAGGCACCAATTTTTCTTTGGTTTTAATTCCAAAAATGTTTACAACTCGCTTTTTTAAATTTGTTGAAGGGAGGTTGAATAACTCGTTGTTATTATTATAAAAATGAAAATGTACGGAAGGATGCGCCAGAGCTATCCGGTGAAATTCATCTGTTATATGACGTAATTCTACCTGGTTGGACTTTAAGAATTTTCTTCTTGCCGGAATATTAAAAAAGAGATTCTTTACGGATACCGATGTTCCTTTTGGCGTTACGGTAACTTCTTGAGATAATAGCTTACTACCTTCAATCTTAAGAAGAGTACCAACTTCATCATCCTCCACCCGCGTATTCATTTCAACATGTGCTATAGCAGCAATCGAGGCTAATGCTTCTCCGCGAAATCCTTTGGTGTCCAAATGAAATAAATCTTCAGCACAATTAATTTTGGAAGTAGCGTGCCTTTCAAAGCTCAATCTGGCATCAGTTACGCTCATACCCAGTCCGTTATCAACAATCTGGATTAAAGTCTTACCCCCATCTTTTACAATTAGCTTAATCGCAGTAGCGCCGGCATCAATGGCATTCTCCAACAACTCTTTTACTACAGAAGCCGGGCGTTGGACCACTTCACCGGCGGCTATCTGATTAGCCACGTGGTCTGGCAAAAGTTGTATAATATCTGCCATTATTTTGAAAAGAAGATTGATAAATCAAAATCGATAATATATAGGAATATAAGGATTAGGATAACGATTATAATTAGCATTCTTAATTTTAAGTTTTTGTCACCGGCCCTCCTGATATCCGCCATTGCATTACTAAACTTTCCTTTTAATCCTCTTGGCGCATCAATGGTAGTTCGGTATTTGTCAAGTTTTGGCTGCATTTTATACGGGCTTCCTTCACCCTTATCATCATAATAACGAGGCGTATAACTGTATTTTCTGTTTTTGCGTAGTTTTGAAAATCTTCCCATGGACCTATAATTCAAAGTTACTCAAAATCAAAAAATATGAAGAGATATCCTTCCCAAAAATTGTTAACAGTTTACAGCCAGCTTAATGCACCAAGCGTATTTTTGTAAAAGGATCTTACAG
>NZ_CAMYIP010000034.1 GCF_947258525.1 uncultured Eudoraea sp. | reverse complement strand
GTTTACATCTTTATGGTACTGTGCATTAAACGAATTTACAAAGGCCCTGACCAGTAGGGGAATATCAACCTTTCTTTGTCTTAAAGGCGGGATGGTAATTGGAAATACATTTATTCTGTAATAAAGGTCTGATCTAAAACTACCCTTTTCTACTTCTTCTTCCAGGCTTCTATTGGTGGCTGCTATAATACGAACATCTACTTTCTTTACTTTTTCAGCCCCCAGGAGCTGTATCTCCCCATCCTGCAGAGCCCGTAACAATTTTGGTTGCAGCGATAAAGGGAGGTCGCCAATCTCATCCAAAAACAATGTTCCTCTGTCTGCTAATTCAAACATTCCCTTTTTTCGCTTTTCAGCTCCTGTAAACGCGCCTTTTTCATAACCAAATAGTTCACTTTCCATTAATTCTTCAGGAATGGCGGCACAATTCACCTTAATAAACGGATTCTCTTTTCTGGCGCTTTTTTCATGGATGGCATTTGCAAATAATTCTTTGCCTACGCCTGTTTCGCCCTCCAGCAATACCGGGACATTTAAAGTAGCAACATCCTCTATCCTATTCAGAACATAATTAAAATTAGGACTCTTGCCTATTAGCGTGCTTTGACTTATTGGAGTACCGCTTTCTTTGCGCAATTGTATATTCTCTGCCTGAATTTTATTCTTTAAATCTTCCAAATCGCTATACGCCTTTCTAAGGTTTTCTTCTGTTTTTTTAAGTTGTGTTATGTCTGTCCCAAAGAGATAAATATATCTGGAATTCTGTCCGGATTGATCGTTATTTAATTTTGCAAACGACCAGGCCACTGTTAGTTCTCCATTTTTAGTTAATAATTGTGTTACTAAATTGCCTTTCTCTTGCTTATGGTCTAAGACCCGTTTTTGAAATTCATTTCCGGTTTCGCCTATCAGGAACTTTTCAAAATTAGCATTAATAAATGCATCTCCCGGATTGAAAAATTCTTTAAAATATAGATTTGCAATAAGAATCTTTCCGTTTTCATCTAAGGCTAAAACAAAGGTGTTTGTCTGATTCAGGATTAGATTTAGATTTTCTTTATAAAAATTCACAGATTTTTCAAGATTTACCTTAAGCCATTGATCGTTTACCAGGAGAATCAACTTTGCAGAAATAATAATTACAGGAAACAAATCCAGATAGGTAAAACTTAAAAAATTCCTCCATGGCAAGGCATCACCATAATGGTTAAATATTATTTCCTCGGTTACAAAGACGATATAAAACACAGCCACAGCAAGCAAGGGCCAGAAGGGAAAATCATTTTTATCAGACCTGTTCAATATGCCAAATACACAATAGCCTGCTGTTAAGATATAAGCCCCATAACTAAAGAAATAGTGAATATTGGGAAGATCATAATAAGAAACTAGAATAATAGCCAGGAAATAGGCTGTGCAAAATCCTGATATGGTCCAAAGAAACTTACGATTAACAAAACCAACCTCCAAAGCGAAATACCAGGGAAATAGCGCAAACATGGCCGTGGCAAAAAACGTGTTAAACACGAAATTTTGCATCTCCTGAACATTTATCAGAAAATATATCCCCGCTACAATTGCAAACAGACCAAAGATGAAATTTGTCCGATATTTCTTATAAACGATACCCAGGCCACCATACGCTAAGCCTGTGGTTAAGGCTATTCCTGCAAAAAAAACAAATAGCAGATCAGTCACAATGGAAATTATTAAGGGCTATAAATATAGTGTAATCCAAGGAATTATTTAAACAACGTACATACAGTGAATTAACCTTTGTAGGATTCATCTAGGGTATAATTCGATCTGTTTTATAGTACGCTACCAAAGAAGAACAACAAGATCCATATAAACCCTTAGATGCAGGATATTCAAACTTTACTATAAAGAAAGGGTGCTTCGATACTCCCGAAACACCCCTTTTTTCTATTCTCTAAACTTCATAGTTGCATTCACCCGTAACCTTATATAGACAGCTCTACGGATCTAAAACCACTCCATGGGTGAAATTTTACCTCTCTTTGAAGTTGTTTTTAAACTTCAACTATTTAAGTTCTAGCGACTTGTTGGTATCATTTCATTAACCTGCTTTTCAATAGAACTCAGACTCCAGTCCCCGGGTACCTGGCTGGGAGGAAACTCTTTAAAAGTATTAAGGAAATTCAGGGCATAATACTGCATACCCCCCAACATATAAACACGATCTACATACCAGTCCCAATATGTATTAGAGCCCACCAAAGCTTTCTCAAACGGATCGCGCCTTAGGTTAAACAGGTATGGCCCCCTGAGTTCTACAAAAGGCTCAAACCAAAGTGCCAGTTTGTTTTCACGTTGTACGCGGAACATCGCCTTCCAATCTCCGTAGCGCAGCGCGGTGATTTCTCCTGCATCACTAACATAAATGAAGCCCTTGCGTGCAGATTCCTCGGTTTTACCCATGAGGTAATCCAACTGGTTCACACCATCAATATAATTCTTGTACTGTCTTCCATTGAGCGTAACCCCCTTTTTAAGCTGGTCTGCAATATCGTCGGATCCCGCAACAGCGGCGAAGGTAGGTAGCCAATCTTCATGAGAAAAAATTCCATTAAGGGTCTTCCCAGCTGGAAATTTCCCGGGCCATTTTACAAAAGCAGGCGACCGAAATGCGCCCTCCCAACTGGTATTCTTTTCACCATGGAATGGAGTTGTGCCGGCATCTGGCCAGGTGTTGAAGTGAGGACCGTTATCTGTAGAATAAAAAATAATAGTATTGTCTGCAATACCCAATTCATCAATGTAGTCCAGCAGCTGGCCCACATGCATATCGTGCTCTATCATCCCATCTGTATACTCATCATTACCGGGATGGCGCCGCTCTTCTTTTACATGCGTGCGGAAATGCATTCGGGTGCCGTTCCACCAGGTGAAGAAGGGTTTTCCGGCGTCAACCTGTTCTTTGATAAACCTTTTGGTTTCTGCAACAGATTCGTCGTCAATAGATTCCATGCGTTTCTTGGTAAGAGGGCCGGTATCCTCAACGCGCTGTCCACCTTTACCGTCTGCCCAACTATGGATCACGCCCCGGGGCCCGAAAACCTCTTCGAATTTTTTTCCATTGGCCAGCACCAAATCATGGGGATAGTCTTCATTTTCCGGTTCTTCCTCAGCATTTAAGTGATATAGATTCCCAAAGAATTCATCAAACCCGTGCATGGTTGGCAAATGTTCATCCAGATCGCCCTGGTGGTTTTTCCCAAACTGACCGGTGGCATAACCCAGGCTTTTCATCACTGTGGCTATAGTTACATCCGTTTTTTGCCAGCCTTGAGGAGCATTAGGCATCCCTACTTTTGTCATACCTGTGCGCACCGGTACATTGCCCCCTAAGAATGCAGCACGACCGGCCGTACAGCTCTGTTGGGAATAATAATCCGTAAAGGCAATCCCTTCTTTTGCAATACGGTCAATGTTTGGCGTATGGAACCCCATCATCCCGTGATTGTTATGACTGATATTCCAATAACCGATATCATCTCCCCATATAACAAGGATGTTAGGTTTTTTGGTTTGCTGTGCAAAGGTCATTGCACTCATTAAAAGGAGCAGTACTCCTAAAAAAACAGTTCTTTTCATAGTTTTAATTTTAATATTTGAATACTTATTTTACAAAAATTTATCATGTACCAGAGACACAATTTCATAACTTGAATTTATTTCATTCAAATATATGATAAAATTTATTTGAATAAATAGTAGACCGATTAGGCATAAGATGCACGGGTAGTTTTTTAGATATCCCTAAAAACTTTTACTTAACCCAATACCAAGAGAGTACGTGCCAAACTCTTTCTTAAAATCATAGCTGAAAGCCGGTGCCAGGCCCCAATTTTTTCCCAGCTCAAATTCATATTCCGTAGTGGCCCTGATTATAAAAATA
>NZ_CAMYIP010000033.1 GCF_947258525.1 uncultured Eudoraea sp. | reverse complement strand
ATTAGATCATTTTAATTATAATAGAGTAGCTTTTGATCTAAAAGAAAATGAAGCTTATCTTTTTCATATGTATACATTTGAAGCGCACAGAGGTAAAAACCTTGCCCCCTATTTGCGCTATCAGAGTTATTTAATGCTTAAAGACCTGGGAAGGGATAGAATATATAGCATTACACAATTTTTTAATAAATCCTCCAAACGATTTAAGAGGAAATTGAATTCAAAGGATTTGCAACTTTTTATGAATATCATACTATTTAAAAAATTCCATTATCATTTTCTTCTTAAAACGTATGATTCCTAGTTTGTTTAAAAATAAAAGCCGGCTACAAGAAGCCGGCCTTTAAAGAGAGAACAAACGAAAAACTAATTAACAATTCTTTATATCATATAAGTTACTTCCAGGTTTTCTAATGGCTAGTTTAAATAACTTCCTCTATATAATTCGGTTACTTCATTATTATTGGTTACAGAAAGAGAAATTCGAAAATTGAGCTCAAAATGACTACTGTAATAATAGGTTTTCCTTCTTCTGTTATACAAAACAGGAGCTTTAAAATCCTTTAAAACTTCCAAAAGATTATAAACAGATCGTTCGCTTAAATCCATTCTTCTTGCCAATGCCCGTGGCGGTCCCGTACACTCTGCCTCAATAAGTAAATGTAGTTTTTGAAGGTTTTCCAAAGTTTTAATTTTATTCATCTGCCACCAGTTTTTATCAATACATTTACTACTAAGGAAAATTTGTTTCTATTTTGAATTTTGATGAGATACTAGATCCTATTATAAGCTTTAATATTTCTTTTATAATATTATAGATTATTTTCTATATATACAAATATTTATAGGTTTTTTTCTATTTATTATTCCGTTTAGTAATCTTTCTATCCTACTCTGTGCTTTTTTATATCTTATTAAAGCCCTATCTTTGATACGATAAGATTTTATATCGATTATTTTCTAGGGTAATGTTTAAAACAATTGATCGTTTAATGCAGTTCATTAAATATGCCGGACTCAGCGCCAGGCAGTTTGATTTATCCATTGGTGCCAGTAATGGATACACCTTGAGAATGAAAAAGAACAATGCATCCATTGGCAGTGATGTCATTGAAAACATTCTCAGAGTTTATCCTCAATTAAATGTCGTCTGGCTAATTACCGGAGAAGGTGATATGTTGAAAAAGCCGGTGGAAGCTGAAACTTTGGATTTTGACAATTTACCCAAATCAAGGCAAAAGGAGATTGAAGATATAATTGAACAAAAAATAAAGGAGCGCCAGGAGGAGGAATTAAAACACCTACTAAAAGAGGTTTCTGAAGAGATTGAAAAAACACAAAAACGTTTAAATAATGAACCCTAATAATTGACTTTTAGTTGTTCTAAAAGTTCATCCCGTAGGGTAATAAGCTTCAACAATTGCTCCTTTCCGCTAGATTCCCGGGCTATTTCCGCCTTTAGCATTTTAATCTGTTTTACATTTTTATAAAGAATGTTATTTGACTTAAAATCAGTGTTTTTAAATAGATTATCTATCTCCTCCGTAAGCTGATCATACATTATTAATATTTGCACCCTGTATTTGATGGCTTTGGAGGTTAACAAAAGAAAAAGGACAACACAAAAAATAGCTGGAAATGCCTTTATATTGCCAGCTGCATCCAATGTATTAATATCCTGCGTGGCCTCCCAAAACTGGTAAGAATACAATATTATTGGTGAAAGGATAGCATATTTCCACCAGTGCTGACAAATAAGAAACCATAAGGTCATTGGAATAATAATAATTAATTTCCGTATTAGAAACCAAAGAAATATTTGAACATTAGTGAATCCGTTACTATGAATCTTTAGAATACCTAAATCCCAGACTTGCTCTGCTGGTATGAGATAATGAATAAACCATAGAAGAGTTGTAACAACAAGGGCACAAATTACCACTAAATTTAGTCTCTCATGATTACTATTTACTTCATCCTTAGATTTGTAATTATTCATTTGGAGGCGATCTTGCAAAATCAATTTTGCATTATAGATTTTTACTAGATAGCTATTCCAGTTTATTCTGTCCTTTTTCTGCATGAGAGATTGAAGCTTTTCGCTGTAAATATCATTTGAATACTTGATGTTTGCACTTAGAATGGATTTTATGGAAATCTCTAATAATCGTCTTCGATACGGTTTAAAATAATAAGTATCGCAAAAAAAGATAACACTAATTATCAAAGCTATTATCATAATCTTTATCAGTAATATTGAGTTCTCGTCATTTATGAGTCGTAGATTATTAATCCTAAATGAGTCGAATAAATAATCTAAGGTGTTATATAAGTATAAAGTTAATATGGGTATAAGAAGATATTTCCATCTATTAGCAATTGTGGAAAACCATATGACTAGTAGAGTAAATGGAATGATATCCTTGAAAAGAGACCAAATGAAAGTACTATTACTTAGAAAGCTATGTGAGAACTCAATCCCAAAGAGGCAAATTTCTTTAAGTTCATTGCTAAATAATAGATGTGTATAAGCCAAAAATGGTAAAAAAGCTACGGTAATAGCTATCAGCACATCTGACTTATATTTCTTTTGCCAATTAGATTTCATTGTGACTGGAACTTACTTATTTTAGCAACAAGTCCTATTTTTACATCTTGAATAAAATCTAACTTTATTCATTGATATTAGAACCTGACTTTTAAATATACTGATTTTATCCTATAAATGCAGAAAATAATCTATACAATTAAGGAATTAGATAAGGTTTCAAAAGAAATTCTGGACCATGCCGCCTCCAAAACACTTTGTTTTTATGGAGAGATGGGATCCGGGAAAACCACCCTGATCAAAGCTATGGTGCGCAGATTAGGTGGAGGGTATCAGGCCAATAGCCCTACCTTTGGAATTGTAAACGAATATCACAATAATAGTGGCAACTTGCTGGGGTATCATTTCGACTTTTACCGCTTAGAGAATGAAGAAGAAGCCCTGGACCTTGGATTGGAAGATTATTTTAATCAGAATACCTGGGTTTTTATCGAATGGCCTGAAAAGATTGAAAAACATCTCCCTGCCAACTGCACAAAACTTGTCCTGGAAGTTATTGATCCTGACACCCGAAAAATTCTAATAAACCGGCCCGAGTAAAGTTTTTAAACAAATTATGATTTAAGTGATTTTAAGTTCATTTTTTTTAAGAAGTAAATATAGTTATCATCGATAAAGTGTATAATAACATCGACCATTGAAATATACATCACTCAAAAAATTCTCCTTCCTAGGAATTTTTTTAAAATTCTGTTTTAAAAAACAAAAAAATTCCTGAATATTCATTCTGGATTTTGGATTCAAAGTAATGAGTCAACTTAAAGAATTAAAAAGTACCGAATTTCATATAGCTGGCTCCACTAAGGATTAATCGATCTAATTTCGCACCAATAGTGAAGAATTCCCTATCGTACAAGGCTGGTTTTTATTGTGTGGTATTCGACGAACGGTAAAAAAGTCGGTAAAATGCATACTTTTTGCGTTAAAAGGTTGTTTTTTTCCGATAAATTACAATTTGTTAGTGTATTTTTTCCTACATTTGTTATTGAGAATGAATCAAATCTTTAACGAAAAACTATTTACGATGAACATTAAGAAACTTTTTTTTGGAATATGCGCCTGCCTTATTCTGATGGCGGCAGCCTCGACCCCTGACTATGCAATTGAAGACCAACTACTCCACAAAGACGGAATTAGAAAAGATGAAATTAAACTTAAATAAGATATAATAGTTTACTATTTTGAAAAAAGGGCAATCATAAATTGCCCTTTTTTGCGTTAGAGCAATATAATCCCTCACTTGTATTGCCAAAATGAATCGAATACACGACCAAAGTAAAAAAGCTAAAAAAAGATTGTTTATTGAGTCTATTGCAATTT
>NZ_CAMYIP010000032.1 GCF_947258525.1 uncultured Eudoraea sp. | reverse complement strand
CTAAAACAAAAATCCCAACACCAAGTAGTGCTGGGATAGACTTATAATTCTAGTTGGCCTACTAGGACTCGAACCTAGAACGACTGGACCAAAACCAGCTGTGTTGCCAATTACACCATAGGCCAATAGTGTATAAGAACCCGCAAATTTAAGACAAACTTTTATTTGCACAAATATTTTGGATACAATCCACTAAAAAAAAGAGCTACTCTCTGCTGTTAAAGGTTTGACAAAATTATAAGCCCATATCTATTTAAATTAGTAAATTCGCCCAGACTGGTAAACTTCATTGTACATGTTTTCAAAGAATTTCGAGAAATGGGACACCATCCTTGGATGGGTCGTTTTTTTTATAGCCCTTATTACTTACGCTATTACCGTAGAACCCACAGGAAGTTTCTGGGATGCGGGTGAATATATTACAACTTCTGCGAAATTGCAGGTGGCACATCCACCTGGCGCACCTTTACTTCAAATGATCGGAGCTTTTTTTGCCATGTTCGCTTTTGAACCAGATCAGATAGCGCGGATGGTGAATTATGTTTCTGGGGTTTCCAGTGCTTTTACCATTTTGTTTATGTTCTGGACCATTACCAATATTACACGAAAGTTAATATCCAATAAAGAAGAATTCACCAATAGTAATGCATTCGCGGTTTTGAGCAGCGGCCTTGTTGGTGCTTTGGCATTTACTTTTTCAGACAGCTTCTGGTTCAATGCAGTAGAGACTGAGGTTTACGCCATGGCAAGTTTTATAATGGCACTGCTATTATGGCTGGGATTAAAATGGACGGATGATCTTGAGGATCCAAGAGGTAACCGATGGTTGATACTCATTTCCTTTGTTGTGGGCCTGACTTTTGGCATTCAATTTATGGGCTTTTTGGCAATTCCTACCATAGGTTTATTATACTATTTCAAAAAATATAAGACCACTACTGTTAAGAACTTTCTTATAGCCAATATCGCTGTAGTTGCTATATTAATGCTGGTCTATAAATTTTCGTTGACCTACGTCCTAAAATTATTTGGTTGGAGTGAAGTTTTCTTTATCAATAGCATTGGTTTACCCTTTAATTCGGGTACTGTGATTATGCTTTTAATTTTTATAGGGGCCTTTTACTATGGGTTGCGTTATACCAGAAAAAACAATTACAGAATAGCTAATACTTTGGTACTATGTACAATGTTTTTATTTCTTGGATTTTCTTCCTGGCTTATGTTGCCAATAAGGGCAAATGCCAATGTAGTAGTCAATGAAAATAATCCGGCAGATGCCAGATCCTTACTCGCCTATTATAACAGAGAACAATATCCACAAGTAGATAGTCCAATCTATGGCACATATTATTCGGATACGTTTGCCCCGGCAGGACCAGAAAAGGATGATAAACCCAAATATGAAAAAGATGAAGAGCTGGGCAAATACATTATTGTAAATAAATACAAGAATGCAATGCAGGGGCCCAATGAAGATCACAGGGGATTATTACCCAGAATGTGGAGTGATCAGAACGCTGAGAACTACATGAAATATTTTGGCCCTTTGAATTTTAGAATGAAGACATCAAATGAAGAGTTACGAAAAGCGGTTGCCCAGGTGAAATCTGGTCTTGCGAATGGGGAGATAGATGAGGAGCAATATATTGGTTTTTTACGCCAATTTGGAGAATATCTGGAAGTAGAACCCCCAAGTGTGTGGCAGAACATTAAATATATGTTTCAGTTTCAATTTGGCTATATGTACTGGCGTTATTTTATGTGGAATTTCGTAGGTAAACAAAACGACGTACAGGGCAGATATAATGGTAATGGTGAATGGTTAAGCGGAATTGGGTTTATTGACAGTCTTCGATTGGGAAGTCAGGAAAACCTACCTAAAGATGTCCTGGAAAACAAAGGAAGAAATACGTATTTCTTTTTGCCCCTGATCCTGGGAATAATAGGTTTGGTTTTCCAGTTCACAAAAGATCCCAAACAATTCTGGGCGCTTTTTGTCTTTTTTATTTTTACGGGACTCGCAATTCAATTTTATACAAATCCCTATATTTTTCAACCAAGGGAGCGGGATTATTCCCTTGTCGGTTCCTTCTATATTTTTGCCTTATGGATTGGTTTAGGCGTATATGGTTTATATGAAGAATTTAAAAAGTTCTTAAAGCCAAAAGTGCTTGGGCCGGTTATCCTTGCGATCTGCCTTTTGGCTGTTCCCGGAGTAATGGCCTTTCAGAATTGGGATGATCATGACCGTTCTAATCGCTATACCGCACGGGCAAGTGCCAAAGCTTACCTGGATTCATGTCAGGAAGATGCGGGGGCTATGTTATTTACAATAGGCGACAATGATACTTTTCCACTTTGGTATGTACAGGAAATTGAGGGATACCGTACCGATATACGCATAATTTGTACCAGCCTTTTCGCAACGGATTGGTATGTAGATCAAATGAAACGAAAAGCCTATAAAAGTGACCCTATACCCTCTCAACTGACACATGACCTTTATAGATATGGCAATAGGGATGTAATTTATTATCAGGGGCTTCCCGGTTTGGCTGAAAAAAGATGGAATATTAAAGATTTTATGAATTGGGTGGGCAGCAATAAGCCGCAAACAAAATTCAAATATATACTTGAAAAACAAGGTGCTGACCTGAGTGAATATTCTGAGAGCACATTAGATCTTGTTTATTATCCAACTAATAAAATCAGGGTCCCTGTGAATAAGAAAAATGTACTGGAAAGTGGCCTGGTTAAGGAAAAAGATTCTGCATTAATTGTTGATTATATTGATATTGATCTGCCGAAGAGTGCTTTACCAAAAAACAGGATTATGATGTTAGATATCATTGCCAATAATGATTGGAAGCGTCCAATATACTTTTCCGGCGGTAGTTTTGACAAGGCAGAATACATTTGGATGAAAGAGTATCTGCAACTTGAAGGATTGGCCTATAAATTAGTGCCCATCTATACCAAAAATCGAAGTTCTTTTGAGATGGGGCGAATAGATACCGAACTGATGTACGATATTGTAAAAGGATGGGATTGGGGCAATTCAGGAAGTTCAGATATCTATCATGATCCGCAAACCAGGTCACAAAGTTTATCATTCAGGGGCAATCTTGCACGATTAACGGAAGCTCTGATAAATGAAAATAAAATAGACAAAGCAAAGGATGTGATTAACATTGCCCTGACCAACATGCCTGTTGAAAACTACGGTTTTTATGCTTTTGTAGAACCTTATGTAGATAGTTATTATAAGGTGGGAGAAACAACAAAGGCCCGGGGTTTATTCTATAAATTAAGAGATATTTATCAGGATCGTTTAGACTATTATTCGAGCATTCCGCTAGATGAACAATATGACAATATCGAAGATATTATTGGCGATATGGAAGCTTATAGAAGAAACATTGATATTCTTATAGAGAATAATGACAGGGAAATTGCAGAAAAAGAAACTTTAATTTTTAATGAGCATATAGATAGGTTCAGTCATTTCTATGAAGATGAAGTAATAGAAGAACCGCCTTTAATGCAGCAATCCAATCCGGATATCGAAGATACTATGGAAGTTGAGCAAGATTCTTTTATGGACGAATGAGTAAGATTCTGACAATGAATTGGTCAGAGTCAACTAAGGTTAATTAAGTTTTAATTCAGAAGGAATTAGAGTAAATCTATTATTAAGATTTACAGGTATTCGTTTAGTATTCCAATAAGTGTATTTGCATCTTGTTCACCACTTTGTCTCCAAACCATTTCTCCTTTTTTGTAGATCATTAGGGTTGGAAGACCTTTAATTCTAAGTGCTTGAGACAATTCTTTATTCTTATCCACGTCTATTTTAATGACCTTTCCTTTATCACCTAAGGCGGCCGCTACATCCCTTAGCACCGGGTGCATTGAAGTAGATTGCTCATTCCATTCAGCATAAAAGTCAAGTAACACG
>NZ_CAMYIP010000031.1 GCF_947258525.1 uncultured Eudoraea sp. | reverse complement strand
GGGGGTATTGTCTACCCCGTTAGCTCGTTTCCAGATTACGGCACCGTTAGCCCCAAGTACCCGTTGCATAAGGTCTATAGGCATTTCCTGTACGGTTTTTACTTTTCTAAGCCCCAGGTTTCTGAGTGTCTGGTAGGTTTTATCGCCCACCATAGGAATTTTTTTGTTAGAGAGCGGGGCTAAAAAGGGTTTTTCATAGCCAAAATCTACTTTCAGCTGGTTGTTGGGTTTAGCCTCATTGGTAGCTACTTTAGAGACTACTTTGTTTACAGACAGCCCGAAGGAAATGGGGAGGCCGGTTTCCTTAATGATCATTTTTCGCAATTCTGAGGCGTAGTGATAGCAGCCAAAAAAGCGGTCCATGCCGGAAAGGTCTGCGTAAAACTCGTCTATACTCGATTTCTCAAAAACCGGGACCTGTTCCTTGATGATTTCGGTAACCAGATCGGAGTGCTTGCTATAGGTACCCGCGTTACCCCGGATGACAACGGCTTCAGGGCAAAGTTCCCTTGCCATTTTCATGGGCATCCCGGAATGTATCCCAAAACCCCGGGTTTCATAACTGCATGCAGCTACCACTCCTCTATCGCTGGTACCACCCACCAGCAGGGGTTTGTTTTGCAACTCGGAATTAATGAGCCGCTCTACGGATACAAAAAAGGTATCCAGATCCAGATGAAGAATGGTCTTTTGCATAACTGTCTAAAAGGACAGCTAAGTTATGGAATATTTCCAATTTATTGGATTATTTCCATATTTATTTTATGCTTTTTTACAGGTTTCTATATCCTTAGTCGAATGCAAATCCTGTAGACACTCTAAAGATAAATGCATAGAGCGCGATCAGGAACATTGCAAAGCTAAACCATGCAAAAAGTTTAAAATAGTTTCGAATAATAAGGGTTCCTAAATTCCTGAATCCCTCCAAATAAATTTCCCTAAGTAATTCTATCGTTTTCATAACACTAATTTTAGAATTCACTTATGAGACTTCAAAAGCCGTTCTAAGTTTAGCTTTTTGCCATTCTTTTAGCCAAGGGAACAGAATTCCCGGATAAAATGCGCAATTTTTAAACAGTAAACCTGGAATAGAGATTCTAAGGAATGCATTGGAAGCAATAAAAAAATCCCTGTAAGGATAAACCGTACAGGGATTAATTATTATTTAGGTTGGTTATTTAATCCGCCATAGTTCTAAAGAGCCAAGTGGCTACTTTAGATCTGCTTTATTGGACTCCTGCGGCTGTCATTATCATAAACATCATCACAGAAATAAACAAACATCCTGCTGCTACAAAAAAGTCGATTAAACTAAATCCTTTATGTCTTTGAGCCATAATACTATATTTAAGTTAGTAATTAATCAAATGCAAATCCTGTATACACCCTGAAAATAAAGGCGTAGAGGACCACAAAAAACATTATAAAACTAAACCAGGCAAAAGCCTTAAAATACTTCTGCACAATAATATTCCCCAAATTCCTGAAACCTTCTAAATAGATTTCTTTAATAAGTAAAGCTGTTTTCATATCCCAAATCGTAAAAATTAATATGATCTCAAATTCCGTATTCTTTAAAGTCTTATTTGAAATTATAGACTAACAACACTATAAATTGATGTAATGCAGTTTTGATTCAGAAGAACGGGATTTGTCGCAGTTTATAGCGAAAGAAGTTATTGCTTCAATTAGTTAAACAAATAGAAAATACCGACCAATGGCATTTAATATATGCTCTAGTTAGAAATCCTACATTGAAACAACCATAAAAGTCATCCCTGAAATTAATAATAATTGGTATACAGACTAATCTTTTTACAATTGATATGGAATAAATTATGTATGAGGGTTTAGATGGAATATATCAGGAGAATCAGCAAATTAAAAAACCCTCCGGGCCTTCAGGAGGGTTAATAAAAATTAAATAAACTATTGATTTGCAACTATTATATTTCTAATGCATTATCATTTTCTATTAATCCATCTTGTAATGATATACCTTAAAAAAGTTTTGCTAGAAATCAGCATCGGTATCTCCTTCTCCTATAGGCTCTTTCCCAGTTCTGATGAAGCCCATATTCAAGTTTATAGAATAACTAAAATAAATTGGTTTTTCATTTCTCAGAATATCAATAATATTTGGAAACATTGAAATAGGGTAGCGCAAGTACACTAATTTATTTCTTTTATCGTAACTATTTGCAGGGATGCCCTTACCATCAGGATAAAAGTTCAGCTGTACCACAAAATCATCATTATTATAACATTTTACGAGGGCGCGTGGATAAACTTTGCTCTTCTCAGCTCCTCCTGACTGAAAGTGAACCCAATAATGGTCTATTTCGCTATCTATTAATTTCATTGAATCTAGGTTTAATTGATTAATAAGGTAACAAGTTAAAGATTATTTCACAAGATAGAAATAGATATGGCAAAAAAGATGTCTTTTATAATAAAAAAGACCCCGTGCAATTCTGGGGGCTTCGTACCTCACGTGGGATTGAATTACTTACTAATAGATTCCAACCAGTTTGTATTTGAAAACCTAGCCTTAGTCATGGTTTTTAACTCATGCCCATGTTTCTTGGTGATCTCTTCCCAAGCCCACCATACTTTTGGTCAGAAATTCTTTAGGTTTTATTTTAGTTCCGGTTTAGATATTTTGGGCTATCAAGTTTTTATTAAAAAAAGGAGAATGGCCAAATAGACCAGATAAAGAAATAACATCTTTATATGCTTTCTGTATTTTTCCATTTTGACCGTTCTCCAAACTAACAAACACCAACTATTTTCTATTGCTGCGCCATTTCCAAATTGATGGTCATATTGACCTCATCACCTAAAGTGGGGGTGTCGCCACCTACACCAAAGGCCAAACGGTCAACCGTTCCAGTCAACTTAAGTCCGGCCTTTAGTTTTTGGCTGCGCTGATCGGTAATGATACCATTCAACTTACCTTCCAAGATAACGGGCTTGGTCACGCCGTGCATGGTTAGGTCGCCTGTAAGCTTAAATGTCTTTTCCCCTGTTTTCTCAAAAGAGGTGGTCTTGAAAGCCAAGGAAGGGTGCTTTTCCGCATCAAAAAAATCGGCACTGCGCAAATGGTCGTCCCTGCGATCATTGTCAGTATCGATACTGGTCGTCTTGATATCAACAGTAAAGTTGGGCTCACTGAAAGATTCATCGGCCGTGGCCTGGATGTCGAATTCCCCGAAATGGCCTTCTACTTCGGAAATCATCAAATGGGTAATGGCAAAACCTACTTTGGAGTGCGCATTATCGGCCTTCCAGGTATCCTGTGCCGTAACTGTCGCAAAAGCGACGAACGATAAAATTAAGATTACTTTTCTCATAGTGTTTGAATTTAATTTTTTGTAAATGATATTAGAGGGTTAAGTCTTTATTGTTTATCAGAACTTTTTTCCATGGAATTAAAAAACTTAATCAATGCTCAAAAATCCTTTTTTTGAATCAGAGACTATTCAAATTTTCTGCGAACGACAATAATACTCCAGTAAACAACAGAATGTTAAATTAAACCACATCCAACTTAAAAATATCAGTTCAATTCGCGGTATCTGGCTTTTTTATAGCCCAATTTACAATTCATCATTATGGGCGGATTTTTAGTAATACTTTTTATGTTAGTCTTCACTAGCGGTTGTTGAAACATGGTAGAACAAAAACCGTTTATTTCAGTGAATACAAGAAGTGCTGGAAAGAGGGAATACTGTACCAGATTTATCCATAAAGTTTTAAAGAAAGTAATGGTTCCTAAGGAGATTTAATTGATTACCCCAAATATGAGTCAAATCTGGGCTTATCTAAGCAATTCTGTTTGCTATTTATTAGTCATAAAATGATAAGCCCCTAAATATCAATTATTTAAGGGCTTTTACATGTACCTCGGGTGGGAATCGAACCCACACGTCCGAAGACACTGGATTTTGAATCCAGCGCGTCTACCAGTTCCGCCACCGAGGCAAAGGGACTGCAAA
>NZ_CAMYIP010000030.1 GCF_947258525.1 uncultured Eudoraea sp. | reverse complement strand
TTAAAATATCATAGGATAACTCCCGGCTATCTGCAAGAAGCACCTTATTGTTCTCTGGCACTATTAAATCTATTCTTTCCTGGATGTAGTTTACACCTTTAGGTAAAAACTTGGATCCTTTTTTCTTAACCTGTTTTGTAGTATAAATATCAAAAGGAAGAAATAAGAACCCCGGTTGATAATAATGTGTTTTATGTTGGTCTACAATGGTAATTTTCCATTCCTTTTTGGGTAGTGTAGATTCCAAATGATTGGCCATCATTGTTCCGGAAGTTCCTGCGCCTAAAATTACTACGTTTTTCATAACTATTTACCTTATTTAGTTTTAATACAAGACTTGTTTACCTGTATTAAGTGGTGTAAAATTAATTATAGGAAGTACTGTATAATATGACAAAAGTCATAAACACGACTTGTGTAACATGGGTTACTTAATAGTGAAAGAAAGTAAGTTTTAAAGAATTGGCACCTATCCAGGAATTCTTAATATATAGGGATGATTATTTCGCAGTCCAACCGCCATCTACGGTAAGCATAGAACCTACCATATAGCTGCCTGCATCACTGGCTAAAAATATTGCTGCGCCCTGAATTTCCTTTAATTCCCCGCAACGGCCCACGGCTGTTGCCCCTACAATGAAATTTTTCGCTTCATCAGTATTCGCAATGGGGATATTCATTTCCGTTAAAAATGGCCCCGGACATATGGCATTTACTGTAATATTAAAAGGAGCCAGCTCTAACCCCAAGGCCCTGGTCATCTGAACAACAGCTCCTTTGCTGGTTGCATAAGGAGTACGATTAGCTAAACCTACTAATCCCAGGGTGCTTGCCATATTTATAATCCTACCGTAGTTATTTTTTTTCATCATAGGAGTAACTGCGCGGGAAGTATTCCAGGTGCCCTCTACATTAACCTTCATCACCTGATCAAAATCCTCGGGACTTAACTCATCTATGGCCCCTCTGATATTAATCCCTGCACTGTTAATCAGAATATCTATTTTGCCAAAATCGTTTTCAATCTCCTTAACAACGGCCTCTACCTGTTTTAAATTAGTAACATTCGCAGAATAGGCTTTGGCATTTATACCAAAATCTTTAGTAAGTTTTGCTGCTGAAATTGTGCCTTCATCTAAATTTCTGTTTACCAAAGCAATGGAACAATCTGCAGATGCCAACCCGGCAGCCATAGCTAATCCGAGTCCTTTAGAACCTCCGGTGATCATTGCTGTTCGGCCCTTCATATTAAATTGGTTAATTCCAGGTAAAGGTGTTTCTTTCATATTTTTGGTATTTGGATGTTACTAACTAAAACCCAGGCGCTGCCTGGCATATTTTAGAGACGCTTTGTTATTTGCAATTTCCAGAGCCAATATCTCATCTGCAGGGTTCTTGGATACCACAGTCAAGGGCAGCGAACTTTCTTCTTTTTTAATCTTATAAAGAAATCCGGCCAGCTCACTGGCAGGAATTTCATCAAAAGTTGCCCAAAAACCTTCAGTTAAATACGGTATTTTCAATGGGTCTCTGGTTATCATTTCCAGATTAAAACGAATATCCGGATTATGTTTCTTGATAATAGTAATCATTTTGTCTATGTCCAAAAATCCTTCCCCCAAATTAATTTCTGCCAGTAGAAATCCATCTTCATATTCCTCTATTGCCATATCCTTTAAATGAACCGTAAAGGCATAAGGTGCAAGAGCTTCTACAACATCCATAGGATCCTCCAGCAGAGAGATATTGTTGCCGGTATCCAGGGTCACCCCTACCCACTCGCTATCAATAAGCTTTAGTATCTCAATCATTTCTGCAATCCGCCAATCCTTATGATTCTCAACCGCAAGCTTAACGCCTAATTTGCGAACTACGGGTTCCGCCAACCTTAGAGAACTTATTGATTTTGTCCTGAATTCACGAAAAGCACTCATTGTATTGAATGTCTCATATCTTCGGCCAGATAGGCATACCGTTCTAATGACATCTGCTCCGGCTTCTTTAGCCGCCGACACTTCGGCTGTGAACCGTTGAAGGTCCGAATTGTCTTTAGGCAATCTAATCTGGCCTTCAAAAAAGAGCTCCAATTCCTCAACTCTTTTTTTTACTTTTTGGGCATAGGCTATGTCCCAACCGCTAACACTGAACTGTACGCCGCCAAATCCGGCAGAACTGCAGTGCTCAATCATTTGCAAAGAATCTGTAAAAGGGGGATAGATTTTACTGTTCAATTTTGCATACCTGCGTTGCACATAAGAGGCCTCTGCAATTCCAAAGCGCATCTCGGAAACTATGGTGGAAAAGGTAGGAATTATGGGCATGGACATAGTTAACAATCCTGCTTATCCGCTTTTTTTTATAAAACTCCTTCGCTTCATTAGTCTAATTATCTATTGTCGATTATATTAATGTGATCTATTTAAAATGACATCATGTGCTTTACTCAAATTACACATAAAACCAGTACTACAAGTTATTAGCAGCATACTCTACATTTCATAAAAACGGTACAGAACCATTCAACTAAAAGTAACAAAAGATTTTCAGTCCTTATAAATATTTACATAAAAAGACTGTAGATTAGAAATAAATGTAAAATCCATTTTGTTAACTGCATTAAAGATGATACCTTGATTTCCATATAAATGATTCGGGCTAGTTTAAAATTAAAGGTATTGCCTTAAGAAATATCAACTAATGGAAAAAGATAAACAAAAAAGATTGAGGAGTGAAGATTGGTTTAACCCAGGAGATCCAAAATCTGCTTTTATTCACAGGTCATGGCTTCGTAATCAGGGGTATCCCAATGATTATTTCAATGGAAGACCTGTAATTGGTATTTGTAATACCTGGTCTGAACTAACTCCTTGTAATGGCCACTTAAGAGATTTTGCCGAGTTTGTTAAAAAGGGGGTTCTTGAAGCCGGAGGAGTTCCTTTTGAATTCCCCGTCACCAGTATGGGAGAAATTCTAATGCGGCCCACGGCAATGCTTTTCAGGAACCTGGCAAGTATGGATACCGAGGAAAGTATCCGTGCAAACCCCCTTGATGGGGTTGTACTTCTTACAGGATGTGACAAGACCACTCCATCTACGGTAATGGGCGCCTGCAGTGTTGATCTCCCCACTATAGTGGTTCCCGGAGGACCAATGCTCAATGGAAAATACAAAGGAGAACGAATAGGGTCAGGTACCTTTGTATGGACTTTAAAAGACAAGATTAAGAACGAAGGTTTTACACCTGAGGATCAAATAGAAGCAGAGATCTGTTCTGCACGAAGTGCAGGACATTGCATGACCATGGGTACAGCCTCCACCATGGCTTGTATGGTTGAATCTCTTGGATTAACCTTACCGGGTGCTGCTGCTATCCCTGCTGTTGATTCACGCAAAAAGGTGATGGCTCAGCTATCGGGGAGACGAATAGTTGAAATGGTTAAAGAAGACCTTAAATTATCTAAGATCCTTACACGCGAAGCTTTTGAAAATGCAATAAAATTAAATGCAGCTATTGGAGGTTCCACAAATTTTATAATTCATCTGCAAGCGATTGCAGGAAGAATTGGTGTCCCGCTTAACTTAAAAGAATTTGACACTCTTGGTAGTAAAATACCGTTATTGGTGAATCTTATGCCGTCCGGAAAATTCCTGATGGAAGACTTTTTTGATGCAGGTGGGTTACCTGTAGTTATCAAGCAAATGAAAGAACATCTTCATAACAATGCTTTAACAGTTAATGGCAAACCAATTGGGGATAATAATAAAAAAGCGGAATGTTATAATACCGAAGTAATTGCGCAAATAGATAACCCCTTTATTGAAGAAGCAGGGATTGCTGTACTATACGGCAACCTATGCGAAGATGGCGCTGTGTATTCGAAAACATTGAAGATTGCCATGCCAATATAGATAGGCCCGATTTGGAAATAGATGAAAACAGTGTAATTGTGCTGAAAGGGGCCGGACCGGTTGGCTATCCCGGTATGCCAGAAGTGGGCAACGTAGACCTACCCGAAAAGCTTTTAAAAAAAGGCATAAAGGACATGGTTCGCATCTCAGATGGCAGAATGAGTGGCACAGCATTTGGCACTGTTATCTTACATGTTTCTCCTGAATCATCAATAGGCGGGGTTTTAGGTCTTGTGCAAACAGGTGACTATATTGTCCTTGATGTTCCAAACCGAAAACTGCATTTGGAAGTAGAAGAATCGGAGCTCGTAAAACGCAGGGCTGCCTGGACACCTCCTGAACCGGTCTCCAACAGAGGATATACCAACTTATATATAAAAACCGTGCAACAGGCTCATCTGGGTGCTGATCTTGATTTTTTAGTAGGAAAATCAAGTTCCATAGTAAAGCGGGATGCACACTAAACCAATCACTTTATGATATCCATTTTATTACTCCTATTAAGTGTTGTAATCATCGTATTGCTCACAGCAAAATTAAATGTTCACCCATTTTTAGCGCTGCTTGGTGCTGCCCTATTTTTTGGTTTGCTTTCAGGAATGGAACTGGATATGGTAGTAAAATCTATAAATGATGGATTTGGGATTACCCTGGGGAAAATTGGCGTGGTCATTGTCCTGGGGGTTATCATAGGTGCATTTCTTGAGCACTCGGGTGGTGCCTTTAAGTTGGCGGAAATAATCCTAAAAATTATAGGAAAAAAGCGTGTGCATGAAGCTATGGGTTTGGTTGGTTTTGTGGTATCTATCCCTGTATTTGCAGATAGTGGGTTTATTATCCTTAACCCTTTGAATAAAAGCCTTTCCAAAAGGGCCGGATTATCTATAGTTGGAACAGCCACCGCCTTAATTCTGGGGCTCATGATAACCCATGTTCTGGTACCTCCTACTCCCGGGCCTATAGCAGCTGCGGGAATTATTGGAGCTGATGTAGGACTCGTTATGTTGATTGGGCTTATCATTGGTATTTTATCCCTTGTCGTGGCAGTTTTTTATTGTAAGAAAATGGGCCGCAAGCATTATATAGACCCAAATCCTGATATTTCTGAGGATGAGATTCAGGAAAAAATTAAAAAGGCCCCAGGTGCATTTAAATCGTTCTTGCCCATATTAATCCCCATTCTGTTAATTGTAGGAAAATCTCTTGCTGAATTTAATTTGAGTGAAGGCCAGGCAGAGACCGCTTGGGTTAAGTTTATATCTTTTGTTGGATCTCCGGTAATTGCATTAATAATTGGAATGCTTTTCGCTTTCTTGCTTCCCAGGAAGTGGGATAAAACCATATTATCTACCACAGGATGGGTGGGCCAGGCCCTTACAGATGCATCAAATATAATCCTTATCACGGGTGCCGGTGGAATCTTTGGTACCATTTTACAAAATAGTGGTATAGCCACTACCCTTGCTGATACACTCTCTACAGCTAATCTGGGAATTTGGTTACCTTTTATGTTGTGTGCCGCCATTAAAACCGCTCAAGGATCTTCTACAGTTGCCTTAATTACTACGGCGTCAATTATAGCTCCATTATTTTTTACCCTCGGTGCGTCCACCGAGATAGACAAGGCTTTGGTTGTATCAGCCATTGGTGCAGGTGCAATGGTAGTTTCTCATGCAAACGACAGCGGATTTTGGATCCTTACTCAATTTTCAGGTATTGATGTAAAAACCGGTTATAAAGTATATACTTTAGGGACTTTTATTGTAGGGTCATTTGCTGCATTATTGGTTTATATAGCATCCTTTATTGTATAAGAAAAATGATTCTCGAATGTTAGTTGGTACTTTTAAAAACATAAAAATCGTATTTTAGAGTGCTATGTGTGGAGAAATTAAATTATTCTATAGACTATTAAGACTATTGCCTTTTGCGGTACTGATAGTGATTCTGTATAGTTGCAAAAAAGAACCTTCTCCCCCTTTATCACCTTCTGAAGCCCTTAAATCCTTTGAGCTGGCAGATTCCGAACTGGAAATTCAACTGGTGGCAGCTGAGCCTCTGGTTCAAGATCCTGTAGCAATTTCTTTTGATGAAGGCGGCAGACTATGGGTGGTTGAAATGATTGGTTTTATGCAGGATATTGATGGTGCCGGAGAAAATGATCCCATAGGAAGAGTTAGTGTATTATTTGATAATGACGGGGACGGACAAATGGATACAAGTACCGTATTTCTGGATAGCCTTGTACTTCCACGAGCAATTGCCGTCGTAAATGGAGGAGCGCTTGTTGCGGAAAATATTCCACTTTGGTTTGCTGAGGATACAGATGGGGATTTTAAAGCAGATAAAAAAATATTGATAGATCCTACTTATGGCGGTCATGGAATGCCCGAGCATTCGGCCAATGGCTTATGGAGAGGCATGGACAATTGGTATTACAATGCAAAATCTAAAAGCCGCTACAGGAAAATTGATTCGGAATGGATCAAAGAAGAAACGGAGTTCCGAGGGCAATGGGGAATTTGCCACGATAATTCAGGACGCCTGTATTATAATTACAACTGGTCACAATTACATGCAGATCTTGTCCCTCCTAATATGCTCCAACGGAATAAAAATCATAAAAGTAGTACCGGAATAGATCATGGCCTGACCCGTGAACGCATTATATATCCGATAAGAAGTAATACGGCTGTAAACCGAGGTTATGTTCCGGGAAC
>NZ_CAMYIP010000029.1 GCF_947258525.1 uncultured Eudoraea sp. | reverse complement strand
AGTTAAGCCCGTCTGCGCCGATGGTACTGCCGTAACTGGTGGGAGAGTAGGCCGCCGCCTTCTTTAAAGACCTCAAGATTATTCTTGGGGTCTTTTTTTGTCCATAAAGTTCAGGGAACAACCAACACGCCTATATTCTCTTAAAATTGATATATGACTAGTATCATGGTAGGTATTATAGCTGTGTAATACCTTTAATTCACATATCCTTTAATAGATCGTCCATGATACACCAATTAAAACCACAAGATTTAAGGAAAGGCATAGTCACAAAAAAAATAGACTGGAAACAAATAAGAGAAAAAGAACCACCTAAATTGCTAATTGGACAGGAACGAGCACTAAGATCCCTCGAATTCGGCATTGGAAATAAAAGAGGTGGCTTCAATATATTCGTATCCGGCTATCCCGGAAGTGGAAAATTAAAAGCTGTTAACCATTTTTTGGAAGAAAAAGCAAAATTGGAAGTCACTCCAGATGATTGGTGTTATGTTAACAATTTTCAGAACTCGTTCTATCCTAAAAAGCTCAAACTACCCAATGGAGGTGGACAAACTTTTAAACTTGAAATACAGCGATTGATCTCAGAAATACAAAAGATCCTTATCACTGCTTTTGAAAGCAAAGAATATCACGACAGGAAAGACCAGATTATTGAGGATTTTAGACAAAAAGAGAAAAAATTATTCCAGAATATTCACAACAAGGCAAGGGCTCATAATTTTGCCGTTACCCGTACACCAATAGAAATATTGGTCATCCCAATTGATGATAAGGGGAGACCGATAAGTGATGAAAAATTTAATAAACTAGGCAAAAAAGAGCGCGAAACTATACTTAATAAACAATCAGAATTGAAGAAAGAACTTTTTGATTTAATTCGAAAAAACCGTGAATTGGAGCGCGCAAGCAATGAATCACTATTAGAATTAGATGAAAGTATTGCTACTTATTCCATAGATACATTATTGCAAGAATTGAATGATAAATACAAGGACTTTGAAGATGTGCTCCTATACCTGCTTGAGATTAAAAAAGATATAATTACTAATTTACATAGTTTCTTGAAAGCGAGCTTAAGTCAAGATAGACAAGATTATAAACAGGAACTAAAATTCCAAAAATATGATGTTAATGTAATCACCGATAATACTGAAGTATTTGGTGCACCCATTGTACTCGAATTAAATCCAACTTTAAATAATCTGTTTGGAAAGGTAGAACACGAATCATATATGGGAACACTCATTACGAATTTTACCCTTATAAGAGGAGGAGCTTTGCATAAGGCAAATGGCGGCTATCTGATAATAGCCTTGAAAGATTTATTGATGTCCTACTTTTCCTGGGATAGCCTGAAAAGGGCCCTAAAGAATAACGAGATTGTGATTGAAGATGCCCGGGAACAATTTGGGATCATCAGTGCTAAAAGTTTGAAACCTGAGCCAATTCCGCTCGATATTCAGGTAATTTTAATTGGTTCTCCCAGGTTATACTATCTATTATATGAGCTGGACGAGGATTTCAAAGAACTATTCAAGGTTAAGGCCGAATTTGATACTTCTATGGATTATTCGTCTCAAAATATCAAAGATTTTGCCGGGGTAACCTACGGAATACAAAAGGAAAACGAATTATATCCCATTGATGACGAGGCAATGGGCAGGCTTGTTGAACACGCTTCCAGAATGGCGGAGGATAAAGAAAAAATTTCCATAAAATTTCGTGAAATAAGGGATATTTTACATGAAGCAGATCATTATGCGCGGCTAGCCAAAAAAAATGAAATTGGCGCTGAAGACATCAATGAGGCAGTTGAAGCACGTTATTATCGCTCTAATCTAATACAGGTCAAGATAAACGAAATGATAAAGCGAGGGCGACTTATGATTGATCTGGAAGAATCCAGGGTGGGTCAGATTAATGGAATATCTGTTCTTGATCTTGGGGATATAAGTTTTGGAAGGCCCAATAAAATAACAGCCAGTATCGCGTCTGGTAAAGTGGGGTTGATTGATATCGAAAGAGAAGCTAAATTGGCGGGGCCAATCCATACCAAAGGAATCCTGATATTACAAGGGTATTTATTGGAAAAATATGGTCAGGATAAAGTTTTAAGTCTCTTTGCCAGTTTGGTTTTTGAACAGAGTTATTCCGAAATTGAAGGGGATAGCGCTTCGTGTGCTGAATTATTTGCCTTATTGTCCAGTCTGGCCCAATTACCGGTTAAACAAGGTATTGCAGTTACCGGTTCTATCAATCAGAAAGGTGAACTACAACCTGTTGGAGCCATTAATCAAAAAATCGAAGGATTTTATGAAGTATGCTTTCAAAGTGGCTTGAATGGTGATCAGGGAGTTATTATTCCTAAGCCTAATTTGGATAATTTAATGTTAAAAGAAGAAGTTTTAACAGCTGTTAAACAAGGTCTGTTTAGTATCTGGGCGATAGATACTGTTGATGATGGCCTCGAGATCTTAACGGGTTTAACAGCCGGTAAAAGGCTGCAAGGGGGTTCATTCTCTAAGAATTCTGTTCACTGCAAAGTAGATGAAAGACTGAAGGAACTTAACAGGAATTTGCTGCCAGTTACACCTGCATCCAATGAAGAAACCAGCAATACTCATTGAATTGAAAAAAGACCAGCAATTCTAAGTATTGTTACTGCACCAGAATACAAAATTCAGTTATATTCTCGGAAGGTCACCCTCTGCTTTAAGGGGTAAATAGGATTTGCCCATAAGATAAGTATCTATGTGATAGGCAGCTTGTCTCCCCTCCGAGATAGCCCATACAATCAAGGATTGCCCTCTTCGCTGATCCCCGGCAACAAATACTCCCGGAACATTTGTCTTGTAGTCTTTTGCAGACGCTTTAATATTGGTTCTTGGATCGGCCTCCAGCCCAAGCTGTTCGGCCACAGTCATTTCAGAACCGGTAAAACCCATAGCCAACAGGGCCATTTCACAGGGCCATTCCTTCTCAGTCCCCGGGACCTCCTTCAAAACAGGGCGCTGCCCAGGCACTTTTTCCCAGACTACCTCGACGGTTGTAAGACTCTTCAGGTTTCCTTGCTTATCTCCTTTGAATTCTTTTGTAGAAATGCTAAAGACTCTTTCAGCACCTTCTTTGTGGGAAGAACTGGTTCTTAATCGCATTGGCCAGAAAGGCCATGGCTGATCCTCCGGTCTGTCAGGGGTAGCTTTAGGCATAATTTCAAAGTTTACTACAGATTTTGCCCCTTGTCTAAAAGAAGTTCCTATACAATCCGAGCCGGTATCACCACCTCCAATGACAATAACATTTTTATTTGTCGCTTTTATTTCTTCTCCGGCGTACTTCAATCCATCAACTCTGCGGTTATTTTGACCTAAAAAATCCATAGCCTGAACAACACCTTTTAAATCTGCCCCTTTAATGGACAAATTTCTCCGCACGGTAGCCCCGCCACATAATACCACAGCATCATAATCTTTCTGCAATACTTCAGCCTTTATATCAATTCCAATATGAACTCCACATTTAAATTCAATCCCTTCCTCTTCCAAAATTTGGAGTCTCCTGTCTATAACATGTTTCTCCATTTTAAAGTCGGGAATCCCATACCTTAGAAGACCTCCGGGTTTTTCATCACGTTCAAAAACCGTAACGGAATGGCCGGCCCGGTTGAGTTGCTGGGCCACAGCTAAACCTGCAGGTCCCGATCCTATAACAGCGACTGTTTTGCCGGTCCTTATTTCCGGTGGAATTGATTTAACCCATCCTTTCTGGAATGCGGTCTCTACAATATGTTTTTCAATATTCTCAATAGACACCGGATCTTCATTGATCCCAAGAACGCAGGCTTCTTCACATGGAGCAGGGCATAGTCTCCCAGTGAACTCAGGAAAATTATTAGTTGCATGTAAAATTTCAGCTGCCTTTTCCCACTTACCGCGATATACGGCATCATTAAAATCCGGGATTAAGTTGCCCAGAGGACATCCGCTATGGCAAAAAGGAATTCCACAATCCATACATCTGGCACCCTGATTTTTGAGTTCTTTTTCCTTCATAGGAATTGTGAACTCTTTATAATTTTGTATACGCTCATCTACCGGGGCGTATTGTTCCACTTTTCTATCGAATTCCAAAAATCCTGTTATCTTTCCCATCTATCGATTATGTTATTTGTAATTTTTCCCTCTCCAGACGAATTAATGCCTGCTTGTATTCTTCCGGGAATATTTTAATAAACTTTGGCAGGCAATTTTCCCAATTCTCCAGTATTTTTTGAGCAAGCGGACTTAAAGTAGCATTGTAATGATTTTCAATTAATTCCTTAAGTTGCGCTATGTCTTTGTCTTCAGCAACATCCAACAGGTTTAAAGCTTCCTTATTACACTTTTTCTCAAAAGTCTTTTTTTCATCAAATATGTAAGCAATACCTCCACTCATTCCCGCGCCAAAGTTTCTTCCAACTTCGCCAAGGATAACGGCTACCCCTCCGGTCATATATTCACATCCATGATCTCCGATTCCTTCTACCACAGCTTGCGCCCCGGAATTCCGTACACAAAATCGCTCACCGGCTTTTCCATTTATATAAGCTTCCCCTGAAGTGGCACCATATAGTGTTACATTACCTGTTATAATATTATTTTCGGGTTGTAAAGTGGATTTATCCGGGACTTTTATAACTAGCCTGGCACCTGATAATCCTTTACCCAAATAGTCATTCGTATTTCCATTGACCACCATAGTAAGGCCTTTGGTAGCAAAAGCACCGAAACTTTGACCAGCAGAACCGGTAAAATTAAGCTTCAAGGTATTTTCAGGAAGTCCTTCAGCACCATATATCTTCGATATTTCATTGCTGATAATGGCACCTACCGCCCTGTCTGTATTGTGAATTGGAAAATCTAAAGATATTTTTTCTTTTCTAAACAGTGCTGGGTGGGCCTTTTCTATGATCTCGAATTCTATACTATCATCAATATGATGATTTTGTTTCTGGGTATTGTACATTTTTGTATTCTTGGGAACATCAATCTTATGAAGAATAGGTGACAGGTCTATTCCTGCTGCCTTATAATGATTAATTGCCGCTTTTCTATCTAATTTTTGAACCTGGCCAACCATTTCGTTAACAGTACGAAAGCCTAACTGAGCCATTATTTCCCTTAATTCTTCAGCCACAAAATACATGTAGTTCACAACATGTTCAGGCTTACCTTTAAACTTCTTTCTCAACTCAGGGTTTTGAGTTGCAATGCCCACAGGGCATGTGTTTAAATGGCAAACACGCATCATTATACATCCGGAAGCTACCAATGGGGCGGTGGCAAAGCCAAATTCCTCTGCTCCTAAAAGACAGGCAATTGCGACATCCCTTCCGGTTTTTAATTGACCATCGCATTCCAGGACTATTCTGTTTCTCAGGTCATTCATTACAAGAGTTTGTTGAGCTTCAGCAATTCCTAACTCCCATGGCAGGCCTGCATGTTTAAGCGAGGTCAATGGGGATGCCCCAGTGCCACCATCAAATCCGGAAATAAGTATTACATCGGCCTTCGCTTTAGATACCCCTGCAGCAACGGTTCCTACACCAACTTCAGAGACAAGCTTCACATTAATCCTTGCCTTGCGATTTGCAGATTTAAGATCATAAATTAATTGAGATAAATCTTCAATGGAATAGATATCATGATGCGGTGGAGGCGATATAAGACCTACATAAGGTGTAGAATTTCGTGTTTTGGCAATGGCCGGATTTACCTTAGGACCCGGAAGTTGACCGCCTTCCCCGGGCTTGGCGCCCTGTGCCATTTTTATCTGAATTTCCTGCGCGTTGGTAAGATAGTTTGATGTAACTCCGAATCTACCTGAGGCAACCTGTTTAATAGCGCTGTTTCGCCAATCACCTGTCTGGTTTTTATAGAACCTTTCTGCATCTTCCCCTCCTTCTCCTGAATTGCTTTTGCCACCAATCCTGTTCATGGCAATAGCCAGAGTTTCATGTGCCTCTTTACTAATGGAACCATAGGACATGGCACCAGTCTTAAATCTTTTAACGATTTCGGTCCAGGGTTCTACTTCCTCAATAGGGATAGGATCATAATTGGAAAATTCAAATAATCCTCGAATGGTCAGCAAATTCTTGGATTGTTCATTTACCATTGCCGCAAATTCCTTATAGGTCTCCGGCTCGTTATTTCTGACAGACTTCTGAAGTTTTGCAATTGATAATGGATTGAACATGTGTTTTTCCCCATCCCGCCTCCAGCGGTATTCACCACCAATTTCAAGATCCAGGTTAGCTGCTACATGTTGATCCTGATAAGCTTTTTTATGCCTTTTAGATACTTCTTTCTCTATTTCATATAAGCCAATACCCTGAATACGGGTTGGTGTATTTGGAAAATACTTATCCACAACCTTAGTGTTAATCCCAATACATTCGAAGAGTTGAGAACCCCGGTATGAATTTAGCGTAGAGATACCAATTTTATTCATAACTTTTAAAATACCCTTTCCAATGGCCTTATTGTAATTTTTGATGGCCTCATCAAAGGTGTATTCCGTTATGTCATGTTCATCAATTTGTTCCGCAATGATCTCATTTACCAAATAGGGATTAATTGCACTTGCGCCAAACCCGAACAACAATGCAAAATGATGGACTTCTCTTGGCTCTGCGGATTCTATTATAATACTTAATTTAGAACGTTTCCCCAATCTTTGAAGACCACTATTTATATGAGAACAGGCAAGTAGTGCAGGAATGGGTGCTTCATCTTTATTGGAGTTTCTATCCGATAAAATAATAATGTTTGCTCCTTCGTCTATGGCTTTCTCTGCTTCTCTTAAATTGTTTTCAAGGGCTTCCTCCAATCCATTATGTCCTCTGGCAATGTTATAGAGAATTGGAATTGAAACAACTTTGTAATCAGGGCTTGCATCGTAATTCTTAATCTTATCAAGATCCTCTTTGGAAATAACAGGATTTTGGATTTTTAACTTCCGACAACACAATTCAGTGATGTCAAAAATATTGCGATCAGTACCCAGGGTAAGCGATATATCTGTTATTAATTCTTCGCGAATTCCGTCCAATGGCGGATTAGTTACCTGCGCAAAAAGCTGTTTAAAATAATTGTACAAAAGCTGAGGGCGATCAGATAATACCGCGATAGGAGTATCCGATCCCATTGATCCTATGGGTTCTTTTGCATGTTGCCCCATTGGAAGAATAATTGTATTGATGTCCTCCAGAGTATAGCCAAATACAGCTTTTCTTTTTTCCAGTGATGCTTCATTAAGAAATAGGGGACAATCATTATAAGGGATATTTTTTAAATGAACCAAATTGTTATCCAGCCATTTTTTGTAAGGATACTTCTTTGCTATTTTTTCTTTAATCTCTTCATCATTGACTATTCTTCCGGCTTCCATATCTACCAGAAACATCTTTCCCGGTTCAAGTCGGCCGTGATATTCAATATTCTCTGGTAATAATTCCACTACACCTGTTTCAGACGACATAATAACATAACCGTCTTTAGTCACGGAATACCTGGATGGTCTAAGACCATTTCTGTCCAAAACAGCGCCAATGTAACTACCATCTGTAAAAGGGATAGAAGCAGGGCCATCCCAGGGCTCCATAACACACGAATTGTGTTCGTAAAAAGCTCGCTTTGCCTCCGACATTTCTTCATTCTTTTCCCAGGCTTCAGGAACAAGCATCATCATAACTTCCGGAAGAGAACGTCCTGTCATTAGCAATAATTCTACAACCATATCCATAGATGCAGAGTCGGATTTACCAGGTAATATTATGGGAAGAATATTTTTTAATTCTTCTCCAAAAAGATCACTTTGTAATAAAGCCTCTCTGGAACTCATGCGCATAACGTTGCCTCTTAAAGTATTGATTTCTCCGTTATGGCACATATATCTGAAGGGTTGGGCTAGATCCCAGGTAGGAAAAGTATTGGTAGAAAAACGTTGATGAACCAATGCTAATCTTGTAACTACCCTTGCGTCCATTAAGTCTTTATAATAAAGCTTAATATCATTAGGCATTAAAAGCCCCTTGAAAATTATGATTTTAGTAGAAAGACTGGGGACATAGAAAAATTTACTTTCAGATAGTTTTGAGTTAATCAGCGTGTGTTCCGTTACTTTTCTTGCGATATAAAGTTTAAGGTTAAAATCAAAATCCTTTTGTCCCTTACTTTCTTTGCCGATAAATACTTGCTTAACAAATGGCTCTGTTTCGGCTGCAATTCTGCCTGGAATTCCCTTATTAACAGGAACGTTCCGCCACCCAAGTAGATGTAATCCCTGCTTTTTTATGTTTTCTTCAAACACAGAGATACAATAGTCTCGTTGGTTTTCTTTTTTTGGAAAGAATACATTACCTACAGCATAATCCCCTGCTTCAGGAATTGTGAAATCACATTCATCCTCGAAGAACTTATGTGGGATATCAATTAGAATACCAGCACCATCTCCGGTCTTTCCATCTGAACTTACAGCGCCTCTGTGCTCTAATTTATCGAGAATTTCGAGTGCCTTATGAATAATACTATTTGACTTTTTTCCTTTCAGGCTGCAGATAAATCCAGCGCCACAGTTATCATGTTCAAATTCAGGTAGATACAAACCTTGTCTTTTCATCATCATTATTGCGGTATTTGCTCAAAAATATCATTTTAAATGAAATATAAACATCATTTAAGAAGATAGTGTACAAAATATTTAACGTTTACAATAAAACGTTAAAATATATTCAATATGGAAATTTTACACCCCTTAAATTGAGATTATAATAAATTAGAAGTAAAGTTTAGTTGCCAAAGATAAGCTCAGGGGGGTAAGGCAGGTTAAAGTAGTACTTATTTGAAATTTAACCCAATGTTTAGTAATAATATTGATTAAAAATACGAATATTTTAAAACAGCCCCCTAAATATTAACAGGCATATGCTTAATCCGAAAAGTTGAAATGCTAGTTTTTTAGTATATTTCTTGATATCACAATTTTTTGAATCTCTGACGTTCCCTCATATATTTGAGTGATTTTTGCATCCCGCATCATGCGTTCAACGTGATAATCTTTGACAAATCCATTTCCTCCAAATATTTGCACTGCTTCAACAGTAGTTTCCATCGCAACCTGGGAGGCATATAGTTTTGCCATAGCACCTGAAATATCATAATCATTACCCTGATCTTTATCTGAAGCAGCCTTGTAAACCAAAAGCCTGGCTGCCTGAATCTGGGTATGCATATCTGCCAGTTTAAACGCAATAGCCTGATGGTTTGAAATCTCCGTACCAAAGGCTCTGCGTTCTTTTGAATATTTTTTGGCAAGTTCATAAGCACCTGCGGCAATTCCCAAGGCTTGTGCTGCAATACCAATTCGTCCGCCTGCAAGGGTTTTCATGGCGAATTTAAATCCAAAACCATCATCACCAATTCTATTTTCCTTGGGTACTTTTACATCGTTGAACAACAAAGAATGTGTATCACTTCCTCGTATTCCTAATTTGTTCTCCTTGGGGCCTATTTCAAATCCCGGCATATCTTTTTCAACTATCAGGGCATTTATGCCTTTATATCCTTTGTCAATATCGGTTTGAGCAATGACCAGATATACCGACGCAGAGTTACCATTTGTAATCCAATTTTTTGTCCCGTTCAGCACATAATGATCACCTTTATCAATTGCGGTCGTTTTTTGAGAAGTGGCATCACTGCCCGCTTCTGGTTCTGAAAGGCAAAAAGCACCAATAATTTCACCTGTTGCCAACTTTTTCAGGTATTTTTCTTTTTGTTCTTGTGATCCAAAAGTCTCTAACCCCCAACATACCAATGAATTATTCACAGATACAATAACAGATGAGGAAGCGTCTATCTTTGAAAGTTCCTCCATAGTTAACACATAGGATAATGTATCCAAACCACTACCACCATATTCCGGATCTACCATCATTCCCATGAAACCAAGTTCTCCCATTTTTTTGACCTGTTCGAAAGGAAATTGTTGTGTCTCATCACGTTCAATTACACCTGGCAATAATTCCGTACGGGCGAAATCTCTGGCCGCCTGTTTAATCATTTCCTGTTCTTCTGTTAGTGCAAAATTCATAGCAATAAAGTTTGTTAAAAAGCATTACAAAGATACAAGTCTGAGATAAAATATGAAGGGATATATTGGCTTATTTGACTTAATAAGAGACTTGCTTTTTTGCGACCAAGTATGCGCTAAAAAACTTTCAAAGTAGCACAATATTTTTATATTTGTCAGGGGACTACCTATTTCTAAGAATATCAAATTAATCATGAGACAACACTAGCTTCATTTGGATTATTATTAGTTAAATACAGATTTATTAATAAGGTTACTTAATTAATTGATTAACAAATGAAAGAGCTATTAAAAAAATATGAAAATAAACCTCCCGAGATAGTTTTTAACTGGAAAGATCCGGAGACTGAAGCTGAAGGATGGACCGTTATTAATTCTCTCAGGGGCGGAGCAGCCGGAGGTGGAACACGAATGCGAGAGGGGTTGGATATGAATGAAGTATTATCTCTTGCAAAGACCATGGAAGTAAAATTCACAGTCTCAGGCCCGCCTATTGGAGGAGCAAAGTCGGGAATTAATTTTAACCCCCATGACCCAAGAAAAAGGGGTGTTTTGGAAAGATGGTATGCCGCAGTTTCACCACTGCTTAAAAGTTACTATGGAACTGGTGGAGATTTAAATGTAGATGAAATTCACGAGGTAATCCCTATAACAGAAGATGTCGGCGTTTGGCATCCTCAGGAAGGTGTATTTAATGGACATTTTAGGCCTACAGAAGCCGATAAAATTAATAGAATAGGTCAACTGAGACTAGGGGTTATAAAAGTTTTGGAAAGTGATCAGTACTCGCCTGATATCAGTATGAAATACACCGTAGCCGATATGATAACCGGTTTTGGTGTGGCAGAAGCCATAAGGCACTATTACGATATCTTTGGCGGAACTGTAATTGGTAAGCGTGCTATTGTACAGGGATTTGGAAATGTAGGAGCGGCAGCAGCATTCTATTTGGCCCAGATGGGAGCCAGGATTGTCGGAATTATTGATCGGGTTGGTGGTGTCATTAATGAGGATGGTTTTTCATTTGAAGAAATAAAGACCTTTTTCTTACATAAAAAGGGGAATACATTGATAGCAGATGCAGATAAAATGATTCCTTTTGATGAAATGAATGAACGTATCTGGGGTTTGCCAACAGAAATTTTTGCGCCTTGTGCCGCTTCCAGGTTAATCACCCAGGAACAGATTGCTGAAATGATTGATACAGGCCTCGAGGTTATTTCATGTGGTGCAAATGTACCCTTTGCAGATCCTGAAATATTTTTCGGTTCAATTATGGAGTATACAGATGAAAGGGTAAGTCTTATCCCTGATTTTGTTTCCAACTGTGGAATGGCGAGATTATTTGCATATTTCATGGAGCGAAGAGTGGGCATGGATGACGAATTAATTTTTAATGATACTTCAGATACCATTCGAAAAGCAATTTTGAATATCTTTAAAGAAAATGTAACAAAAAAGAACATGAGTAAGACGGCATTTGAAATTGCCCTCAAACAATTAATCTAAATAATCTAAAACCAACCAATATGGAGAGCATCATTATTATCGTATTCTTAGCCGGTTATTTGGCAATTACCCTTGAGCACAATCTAAAAATAGATAAACTCATACCGGCTTTGGCCATGATGGCCATTTTATGGGCAATCATAGCATTGGCTCATTTACCGGTATTTGAAGTTAATACCGACTTAAAGGAACTGGAGCCCTCCCACATAGATGAAATGCTGTTACACCATCTTGGTAAAACTGCTGAAATTCTTGTTTTCCTTCTGGGAGCTATGACCATAGTGGAAATTATAGATTATTTTGATGGATTTGCAACTATAAAGGGCTATATACGTACCAGGAAGAAATCAAAATTATTGTGGCTTTTTTCAATATTGGCCTTTATTCTGTCTGCAATTATTGACAATTTAACAGCAACCATTGTTCTTGTTACTATACTACAGAAGGTTATTAAAGAAAGAGAGGTAAGGCTTTGGTTTGCGGGTATGATTATCATTGCTGCTAATGCCGGAGGGGCATGGTCTCCCATTGGTGATGTAACCACAACAATGTTATGGATTGGAAATAAGGTATCCGCTTTACAACTTATTAAATTTGTACTGATACCATCAATAGTTTGTATGGTTCTTCCCGTTCTTGTTGCTTTGAGATACAAAGCATTTAAAGGTAATATCAAGGCGGAATTGGAAGAGGAAAAGCCAAAATCGCCTTTTGGAGCTACTATGTTATACCTTGGTTTAGGTTCTATTGTATTTGTGCCATTTTTTAAGACCATTACTCATTTACCACCTTATGTGGGGATGATGCTTTCACTGGCTGTTGTAGCTGCGTTTGCAGAAATATATACAAGCGCAAAATTCAGTATTTCCAGTGTGGATGGCGCTGAGAGTCAGGCAGGAGCTCACCATAGTGCTGTGCATTCTTCGCTATCCAAAATTGAACTTCCGAGTATACTCTTTTTCCTCGGGATCCTCTTAGCGGTGGCGGCTCTGGAATCCTTGGGGATGTTATTTGAATTTGCAGGCACACTAGATACTACAATGCCATTACTTGGCTCTGAAGCATTAGGCCAATCCGTATCGGATTTGGTAATACTAATATTGGGGGTGGCCTCAGCTATTATAGACAATGTACCGTTGGTGGCAGCCAGTATGGGGATGTTCTCCATACCTTTAGATGATTCTGTCTGGCATTTTATTGCCTATTCTGCAGGGACAGGTGGAAGTATGTTAATTATAGGATCTGCAGCGGGCGTTGTAGCTATGGGAATGGAAAAAATTGATTTTTTCTGGTATTTAAAGAAAATTGCATGGCTGGCATTCGTTGGTTTTATTGGCGGCGCGGCGGCTTTTATACTAATTCGAAATTTAGTATTAAACGCATAATTTAATTGATAAATTACCGTTATAAGGGCAACTTTTAATAGGGAAAAATATGGTATTGTTTCAAGATCTTGTTGATGAAACACAAGTTGGGGAAATTGTTTCAGAAGAAAAAACACTTTCAGTAATAGATCTTATCTTTAGTGGGGGAATAGGTAGCATAGTTATTATATCTGTTCTTTTTGTAATGCTGGCGGTTGGATTATATATTTATTTTGAGCGTTTACTGGCCATAAAAGCCGCCTCGCAAATAGATAAGAATTTTATGAATCAAATTCGCGATCATGTAATGACCGGCAAACTGGAATCGGCCAAAATATTATGTGCCCAAACAGATTCTCCGGTGGCGAGGTTAACAGAAAAAGGGATATCCAGAATTGGCAAGCCGCTCGATGATATTAATACGGCCATCGAGAACGCAGGTACCCTGGAGGTTTATAAATTAGAAAAAAATGTAAATGTCCTTGCTACTATTGCAGGTGCAGGACCCATGATTGGATTTTTAGGGACGGTTATTGGAATGATAATAGCATTCCATCAAATGGCCAGTAGTGGGGGGCAGGCAGAAATGGGTGCTTTGGCATCTGGAATATACACTGCCATGACTACGACAGTTGCCGGCTTAATTGTTGGTATTGTTGCTTATATGGGCTACAACCATCTCGTGAATAGAACAGATAAGGTAGTTCATAAAATGGAGGCAAATGCCGTAGAATTTCTTGATTTACTGAACGAACCTGTTTAAGACAGACCTATGAAAATTAAAGGAAGAAATAAGATTAGCCCTGAATTCAGTATGTCTTCAATGACCGACATTGTTTTTCTGCTGCTGATTTTCTTTATGCTAACAGCTAATTCACCGAATGCTTTGGATCTGCTTTTGCCAAAGGCCAAGGGGAAATCCACGAATACCCAAAATGTATCAGTTACGATTAATAAGAATCTGGAATATTTTGTAAACAATGAGAGAATAAACGGAGAGTACATAGAAATTGAATTAAAAAAAGCACTTGAGGGTCAGGAGAAGCCCACTGTTATTCTAAGGGCTGAAGAAAGCGTGGCCATAAAGGAAGCGGTCAAC
>NZ_CAMYIP010000028.1 GCF_947258525.1 uncultured Eudoraea sp. | reverse complement strand
GAAAGTGCGGCAGACTGGGTTAATATATTATCACTTGTGAATTGACTGATAGATTCTTTGAAAATTTTCCAATAAAATGGAAAAGTGTTGTTTTTGTTTGTTTTTATATCAGCCATTTGTATTTTTCATTCTGTATAAAGCATGCTAAAATTTAAAAAATGAATGCTTACTTAAATTCATTCCGTCTGTATTTGTCCTTGCCTTTTTTTTAAAAGCATTGTGATCCCAATTGTATAACTAAAGTCCAAATTGTACAACGCTAAATCCACTTGAGCTCCAATCCTGGACCCTAAATTATAGGTATACAAATATAGCTTCTTTGGTTTAAAAGTACCTTTTTCACCTTTATAATCGTATCTTCCTTTAAGACTTACATCGCCCACAAGCCCTCTATATCCCCAACATTCAAAGGAAACTCCAAAGCTCTTATTCCAGTATCAATTGGTTCATCAATAATAATGGTTGCTTCAACTTATGCCGGCATTTCCAACTTTTCAATAATTCAGGAAACTAATGATTGCAGTACAGCCTGGAAGGACAAATCCGAAACATCTAAATTGATTCTTGATGATAGTCAGTGGAGATTTACTGCAAAGGGATTGAGAACCACACAATAATCTTTTTAAGCTTACTTTTCTTTTTTAAAGATGTTCGAGCGGGGACTCGCGATCCCGATAGTTATCGGGAGAGCATCTCCGGCCGAACGATTTCTTACTGTTTATTTTCTTTGCTTGCCCAAAGAAAACGAACCAAAAGAAAAGGCACTTTTTCACTATGTGTTTTTTAAAATAAAACATTTTAAAAACCACTCACCTTGGCTAAATTATTTCCAAGGCTTCAATAATTATTAACGCCAAGGTTCACTACACCACGGAAAAAGCAATGCCAAAATTCAAAGTTTTTATATCAGTTCTTAAAATCCTCAGAAAAACCTTTACACGAATAGCGATTTGTTCTCAAAATGTTCGAGCGGGGACTCAGCGATCCCGATAGTAATCGGGAGAGCTAATTCTCGCATTTGTAGTATGCAATTGGCAGTTTACACAATAATCAAGGAACAGGCTTTTTTTGTCTTCAACAAAAACACCTACCCCTCCCACAATTGCCATGGCGACCGATAATTTGGTTTTAGGTAAGCATTGGCTTCAGATGCATTAGAGACTATTCCCTCCACATCGTTCCATTGCAGCTTTTTACCAGTTCTGTAGGCGATATTCCCTAAATGAGCCACCAGAGCGGCATTTCTTCCCATTTCAATAGTACAATTGGGATCTTTTCGATTTTTTATGCATTCCAGGAAATTTGCAGTGTGGGCATCCAGACCGCTGACACGACTTTTTCGGGGTGGTAATACTTCTGTTAAGTATTTATCATTATGCTGAAGGGGTAGCACTTTCCAGCTTGCCCTGTTGATGGCCAAAATGCCATTCTCGCCAATAAAAGCCACTCCAGGTTCACCAGATTCCTCCAAATACGGCGATGTGCCCATGCCCATAAATTGTTCCCAAATCAAACTGAAATTCCCAAAATCATAGACTGTTGTCAGCGTATCAGGAGTTTCTGCTGCATTGTCGGGAAAAGCAATTTTACCACCAATGGCTACTACAGATTTAGGTGCAGTGGCATTCATGCCAAGTAATACCATATCCAGCATATGAACTCCCCAGTCGGTCATAAGGCCCCCGGCATAATCCCAGAAATACCTAAAAGAACCGTGAAATCTATTTTTATTAAAAGGTCTTTCCGGCGCTGGACCCAGCCATCTGTTGTAATCCACACCCTGGGGAGGATCAGTATCTTCTACCACATCAAAACCGCGACCGTAATTTACATCTGCCCAGGCTTTCACCTGCCGTATCTTGCCCAGGGCACCGGAATCTAAATATTCAAAGGCCGAATGCCAGTGGGGGTCGCTTCTTTGCCATTGGCCTACCTGTACTACCCTATTGTACTTGCGTACTGCTTTTACCATCAAATCTGCCTCGTGAATACTATTGGCTATTGGTTTCTCTACATATACATCTTTTCCTGCCGCACAGGCATCAATCATCTGAATACAGTGCCAATGATCCGGAGTGCCAATAATAACGGCATCCATTTCTTTTATTTTTAAAAATTTACGATGGTCATTAAACGTTTTGGGACGTTGACCGGTTTTTGTTTCTATTTCCTTTGCGCGTTTTTCCAACAAATTGCTGTCCACATCGCAAAGTGCAATACATGCTGTTCCCTTGTTTTTAAGAAAAGAACTGAGGTTTGCCCATCCCATACCTCTGACACCAATAAGGCCAACATTCACTACTTCTCTATCTTTAATTGGGTTTTTGGCCGATACCCGGCCTAAAGGAACGGCTGTAGCTAGGGAGGCTGCACCTACATTTTTGATAAATTTTCTTCTACTACTCATTTCAATGATTTTGGTTTTTTAAAGTACAAATTTTCAATCAATAATCATGGAGTTATGATAAAAACTAAACCGCAAAAAGCGCTGTATTGTGAGCATTAGTTTCATCATAAGAGGAATAATTATAAACAATATTAAATATTTTATTTAAACGAGTTGAATGCAGATGAAGATTTCAATTCACAAAATGCTCATGCAGCAGTTCATACCAAACAAATGAAAAATGTCCCGACGCAGGGATAGGTCTATTATGAAAATTAAGGATTTGTTATCTTAGATGTATAATAAGTATTTGATCAATGATCATTTACAATGGTTAGTATCAAAAATGAATTAACATGAAAAGACTTCTAACTATTCTTATTCTAAGTATTAGTATGGTTGTATATTCTCAGGATATGAAAAAGCCAATCATCGATATCCATTTGCACGGATATAGCTCAATTCCTCCAAATGTAAAGGCTTCTTGGGCTGGTGAAACATATGCACAGGAACTCACCTCGCCACAGAATACAGAAATGCATCTTCAGATGGTCATCGAGGAGATGAAAAAGAATAACATCAAGCTCGGTGTAATCAGCAGTACCAGCGTAGAAGCACTCACAAAATGGAAAACAACCGCACCTGAATCATTTCTAAGCGGAATTCAAACTGATGAACTTGGGCAACCGATCCTGTCTCCTGATTCATTAAAGATTCTATTTGAAAAGGGGGAAGTGGACATTTTAGGTGAACTGGGACTACAATACTTTGGATTAGAGCCCGATGTCCCGATGATGGCCCCTTATTACAAAATAGCTGAAGAGAATGGCATCCCGGTATGTTTGCACACAGGATTAGGACCTCCGGGAGGACCACACAGCTTTGCGCCAAAATTCAGAACAACTCTTGGAAAACCAACCCTATTTGAACCCATATTGGTCAAACATCCCAATCTAAAGGCTTTTTTAGCCCATGCGGGTTATCCTTATATCGAAGAAACTATTGCAATGATGTATATCTACCCCAAGTTATACGCTGATATTGGCGTATTGACTTGGGCGTTGCCGGTAGAAGCCTTTTATTCTACCTTAAAGCATCTCATGGATGCCGGTTTTGGTCGGCGCATCATGTTTGGATCCGATCAGATGATGTGGCCGGGAGCCATTACCATAGCGGTTAAAACAGTTGAAGAAGCGCCATTCCTTTCAGAAAGTGAAAAAAGAGACATACTCTATAACAATGCTGCTCGCTTTTTGGAGCTTGACCCCGAGCTAATATCAAGTCACCATAAATGATGGATAAAATAATTCTGCTGCCAACAATTTATAAACGCAATTAAAACTGACGGTTATACAATAGTGTACATTAGCGATAATTGGATAAATGAAAATATTAAAACGTCTTCTGAAAATTTTCTTTGCTCTTATTGGAGTGCTAGCGTTAACCACAATTATTATGCTTTGGGTTGAGCTACAAAGAACTGGCTACTTGAAAATCAAAAAGAATGAGTTAACCACTAATGATTCTTATCTTATTACTAATCTGAATGTCATACTAATGAATCAAGAAACTGTTTTAGTTGATAAAATGGTTTACGTATCGGAGGGTATAATTGAAAAGATTGCTGATAGGTATGAGCCAATAACAACTATTCAATTCCAATGAGGTTTAGCCGGATAATTCTTTGTTTGTTTATGGGAGTGTTCATTTACTCTCCTGAATACGCATTGGCTCAGGACTCAAGTGACTCACTTAATTCAGTAAAGTTGGTTGGACTCAAATTTCATCTTGGCTCCGTGCTTATCCACAGCAGGGAGCTTAGACCAATTAAGGACTCCTACCCCACTGGAGTAGAATTGGATTTGGCCTGGCACAAAATATCTCAAAAAGCCTGGGAGTCTTGCATGTGTTATCCAAAACTTGGTATGGCGCTCACCTACTGGGGTTTTGACAACAAGGAAGTGCTTGGCCAGGGTATAACAGGGCTTTTTTATATCGAACCTGTCTTTAATACTAAGGGTCGCGTGAATTATTCCGTGCGGGCGGGTCTTGGCTTATCATATCAGAACTCCCCATATGATCCTGTTTCAAATCCGGATAACCAGAGCTACAGCACCTATATTGGTTTTCCCCTGCAACTGGGAGGCACGGTACACTTCAGACTAAATAACCGTTGGTTGCTGAATGGGACACTGGTTTATAATCACATTTCAAACGGGGGTGTCAGCCAACCTAATAAGGGTATTAACTGGCCCTCTCTTGGAATTGGTATGGCCTATTATCTAAAAGAATTTGAATTTATGAAAAGAGCCGTCAACAACTGGAAAGATCTGGGCCCGCCCCAAAAAAGGTTGGATTTTACTTTTTTTATGGCTTATGAAGAACCGAGAGATAACCTATTCCTTCTTTCACCCGGACTAGAAATCAAATGGAGCAGACAGTTTGCCAGGGTAAATGCTTATACCTTCGGAGGAGAAGTTATGTATGATAATGGTACGGGGTACGTACTTGAACAACTTGGAGAGGAAGGCAGTTCAGTGAAGGCTGGAATAGCTATTGGTCATGAGTTCTTATTAGGGAAGTTTCTTTTCAGCCAGCAATTTGGGGTCTATCTCAGCAATTCTAATCCCATGCACCCAGATGCATATCAGAGATATGGACTGGTATACAGGGTTAATAAGTATTTTAACACCGGTATCAGTCTGAAGGCACATGGTCATGTTGCCAACTTCCTTGATTTTAGAGTGGGTATTTCCCTTTAAGTATTTAGGAATGACGTTGTTTCTCAAGGATGCTATGGTTGGTACATTTACTCTATATAATCTGTAGATGACGGTTTTTCCGGCATCAACTATTGAGAAAAACGTAATTTTAAAAAATAAACTACCGCGAACAAGGTATTTAAGCCATCATCCCGATAGCTCCCGATAGCTCCTTCTCCATAGTATTACGAAGGAGAAGCTATCGGGAGGGACGGCTCATACACGAGACCCTACGTTAGCAATAATTATATAAATGAAAATATTAAAACGTCTTCTGAAAATTTTCTTCGCTCTAATTGGAGTGCTAGCGTTAACCACAATTATTATACTTTGGGTTGATTCGTATAGAACTAGCTACTTGAAAATCAAAAACAATAAGTTAACATCTAATAATTCTTATCTAATTACTAATGTGAATGTTATACCAATGAATAAAGACACTGTTTTAGCAGATAAAATGGTGTACATAAAAGAGGGTATAATTGAAAAGATTGCTGACACCATTGAGGTCAATGGAACTGAAATTATTGACGCAAAAAAGAAATATCTGACACCAGGTCTTATAGATATGCACGTTCATGTTTGGGATAGATATGAACTTGGGCTATACCTGTCAAATGGCGTCACCGCGGTTAGAAATTTGTGGGGTATGCCTATGCATTTAAGGATTAAAGAAGATGTAGATAATGACAAAATTCTTTCACCAACGTTTTTTACCACCGGGCCAAAGCTAACAGGCCCGGAATTTATAGGTGACGATAACCTAAATCTAAGTAACCCAAGTGAAGCCAAAGAAAAGATCATTTCATATAAGGATAGAGGTTACGATTTAATTAAAACCTATTATGGATTGGATCAAGAAATATTTGATGCTGTGATTGAACAATCTGGAATTTCCGAAATTGATATCGTTGCTCATCCTTCGCAAAAAGTATCATTTTCTTATCATTTAGACCCACAAATCAAATCCATTGAACACGCTGAAGAAATTGTGCAGCAACCTTTGCAGTTTGATTTAGACACTGTTAAACTGCAACCTATAATTGATACAATATCGCTGTCTAATCATACCAGTTATTGCCCGACAATTACGGTATTTTATAATATCTACCAAATGATGATGAATGACGCTATCCTGGATTCAGAAGCATTAGGATACATTAACCCGCTTATCAAGGAGGTCGATAGCAAAAATCAATTTGACCGCTGGTACAATACAAAGCAAGTAGATTCAGGTGTAGTGGGCAGAATTAAAAATCAACATGATTTTCATTTGAATATCATTTCTAAACTGCACAAGGCAGGAATTCCTATTATCTGTGGAACGGATGCCGGAATAGGAGTTACGATTCCCGGATTTTCAATACATAAAGAACTGGCATTTTATAAAGAGGCAGGCCTTTCTAATTACGAGGTATTGAAAACAGCCACAGTAAATGCTTCCCAAACACATTCAATTATGAATCAGTTAGGTGCCATTGAAAAGGGTAAAATTGCTAATTTATTAATAGTAGATGATAACCCTCTAACAGAATTATCGTCACTTGAAAACCCTTCATCTGTTTTTATAAAGGGTAGAATATTAAATAGAGAGACACTCAATTCTTTTGAAGAAAAGGCCAGGAACAGGAAAAATTTAATCGCCTCTGCTCTCAGGTATTTAGAAAACTTAATAATTGAAAGATAAACTACTGCTAACAATGTATATGCAATCATATCACCCTGCAGGATACTACTCTCAGTATACTTACCGATATGAGCAATTTTATAAAGTGAATTACCCTGAAATAAAATGACCATATGACCAAGAAAAAAACAAAACGAATACTCAGAATCTCATTGCTGATTGGAACTCCCATCTCCTTATGGTTTGTCCCATGGACTATGGTAATGGCTTGGTTAACTCCATTGCCTGATACCGTTGAACAACAAGTCAATGATGCCCTTAAGCATGATTTTGATGGTATTATAGTGTATGTAGATAAGTCTGGTAAACCTCCGGAGTTTTATGCCGCCGGTTGGCATGATAGAAAAAACAAAATTCCGGCACGACCAAATGCTTTTTTCAAAATTGCCAGTATTAGCAAGCTATATGATGCTGTTGCTATTACCAAATTGGTAAATGACAAACTATTGTCTTGGATAGATCCTCCAAAAAGTAGTAAAGAGGCACTTGAACGAGTACTTGATTTACCCGCCAACTTTGAACCTGATACAGCCTATGAATACTCAAATACCAATTACCTGTTAATTTCTGATCTTATTGATAAAGTGACAGGTACATCTAAATTTCAATTTATTAAAGAAAGGATTTTAAGGCCACTTGAGCTGAAAAACACTTTTGGTTCTATTCATGAGGTGAACATCAATGATGTGATGAGTGGCTATTATGTAGGTATTGAGGAGGACATAAAGGCTGGTGAATATGGTACTAAGCTCACTTCAATGATTGCAACTGCAGAAGATGTGAGTGTTTTTTTACGGGCATTGAATGATGGCTCCATATTTGAAAAAGAGGAACAAAATATTTATTCCTCTATATATGTTTATAATCATACAGGTTTAATTCCTGGTTATATGAGTATTGCCAAATACCATAAAGATATAGATGCAGTTGTGGTTCAATTTATCAATACCACTGATTTTGAAGGATATCAATGGAACTTATCAGAAATGGTATACAATCGTATTGTAAAAATACTGAGGAGTGAAAAAAGCTCATAATCAATTGAAAAGTTTATTTGCCTCAACAATCATAAAGGATGATGAAGTTTCTGGTTTTTTCGAAAACATCCCGATAAAAGAAAAAGCATTAAAATATTTTGATTTTGGGCATATTCTTCCAAATGACTATAAATTAGATGCTATTCGATGGATAACCAAACACAGCCACACTTCTAATTAATTGATGGTTGGTGTGCACTCAGAAAATCCTTAGGATTTTCCTTTGGTTGGTTTTTTTTAATTAATTTAAACCTGGCCATCGGAGCTAGCCTTAAACGAATACCTTGGCGCTAATTGAAATATAATTAAATAAGAAATGAAAGTAACAGATAAACACAATGAACGAATAGCAAAAATGATTTTTGCTTCTGTTTATCCTCATTACGTTACAAAGGTGGTGAAGAAAGGAAGAACAAAAGAAGAACTTCACAAAGTGATAGAGTGGCTAACCGGTTTTGATGAAAATAGAGTACAAGAATTTATTGATAATAGGGATACGTTTGAAATATTCTTTCAGAACGCAGAATTGCATCCAAATGCACATCTAATTAAAGGAGTAATTTGCGGTTATCGAATTGAAGAAATTGACAACTCATTAACCCGACAAGTCAGATATTTAGACAAATTAGTTGATGAATTAGCAAAAGGCCGTAAAATGGAGAAAATTTTACGTGAAGATAATTCAATTATAAAATGAGCTCAGCAGGACACATTCTGGACATGATAAAACGGATTAGACAAAACCGTTCCCTACAACCGTCCAAAAAACAGAAATTCAAAGGAAGCAATCGTGAGCAAATATATTCGGATAAACTCAATCCAGAAGACCAAGCCAAATTCAAGATTGTTTCCGAAGAAAAACTAAACGAGTTAAAATTACAGATTCGTGAACGTGCCAAGAAGGAAAGAAAAGAGGAAATGATATTATTTGCAATATTTCTTGTTGTGGGACTGATAATCACAATTGCTTTTATATTGTATAATTGAAAAAGCTACATACAATAATCCCTTTAAATAACTGCTTATGGATTTACCTGTCTGAAAGCCATTTATTATTAGTATGTTTAGCATCCGGTTGGAAACCTTAACTGATTTCTATCCTCACAACCAATCGTTACCCAAGAGTTTTACACAAGCAAATAATGTATTATGAATAAAAAATTTATTAAACTTTTTCTAAGATTGGCAATAGGAATTGGTTTTTTATCGGCTGTTGCTGATAGATTTGGATTATGGCCTGCCGAAATTTCAGCATGGGGAAATTGGGAGAATTTTTTAGCGTATACCGAAGTACTAAATCCATTAATTCCAAAAATGTTAATCCCAACATTTGGCATTATAGCAACAGCTGCCGAATTATTATTTGGCATTTGTCTAGTTATAGGTTTTAAAACAGAAATGTTTGCAAAACTCAGTGGTGCTTTGATGTTACTTTTTGCGCTGGCAATAACATTTTCAACAGGAATAAAAGGAGCTTTTGACTATTCAGTCTTCGCGGCCTCGGCAGGAGCGTTTGCCTTAGGTACCATGAATCAAAAGTACTTAGAATTGGATTTGCTCTTTTCCAAAAACGACTAAAAATTAAAACAATGCTAGTATACAACAACTTCTATAGTTTATTCTTTTACATTTCCTAATCGGAATTTAATCACTTCTGAACAAAGGGTCTCTCCTTTTTTGCTAACTTAGTTCATAGCCGCAAACCATACACAAAAGAATTAATTACAAACAAAAAATGAAAAAAGTATTACTCTGTGTTATTTTTATTTCGATAATTAGTTGTAAAAATGATTCAAATAATGAACTACCTGTAGAGTCTGAGGAAATTCAACCGAAAGCAGAATACACAATTTCAGCAGATAAGAATCACAACAAGTTTAGCAGTGCCATCCCTTACCAAATTAAAGTGCCTGATGGAAGTATTGTAGAAGCATTTACCAAAGAAGCAACCGGTGGTCAGTTGAATATTAATTCTACGTTAGACGACTTTAACAACGTGGACATGGATAAAGTGCACACATTAACCGGACCAATTTATGTTGAAGGCGCGGAAGCAGGTGATGTTTTAGCAGTTGAAATTCTGGATTTGGAACCGGGAGATTGGGGATGGACAGGAATGGGTCCGGATTTTGGATTTTTGGCTGGTGAGAATAATGCTAGTGGGTTTAAAACTTACAAGCTGGACAAAGAAAATAACATTGTAAACTTTGCGGAAAACATCAGGATTCCTTTAAAGCCTTTTCTTGGGGTAATTGGCGTTGCACCTAATACAGAAGAAATGCTTCTTACCATACCACCAAGAGCAAATGGCGGGAATATGGATGATCCCAATATTGTTAAAGGTGTTACCGTTTACCTTCCTGTTTTTGTAAACGGTGCATTGCTTTCTGTTGGAGATTCACACGCGGTTCAGGGCCTGGGAGAGGTTGTGGGTACAGCAGTAGAATGCGATATGCGCGCTCTGTTACGTCTTAGTGTCATCAAGGATAAAAAAATAGCTGAACCTCAATATGAAACTGAAGATTACTATGCTACAACAGGTTATGGAACAACTATAGACGAAGCTGCAAAAAAAGCCACACGCTTCATGGTGGAACATATTTCGAATACATATGAAATGTCCTGGGAAGAGGCCTATATGCTCTGTTCTCTTATAGGTGATTTAAAAATTGCTGAAGTTGTAGATTTGCCACATATGTTAGTAACAATGCATATTCCGAAAAATGTTTTCATCAAAAAGTAACATGCTAATACCAACAATGTATATAATCCAAACCCTTTCAGACACGGCTCATATACAGGCCCGACAGGCACAAGCTTGTTTTGTTCTTATCTTATTAACCTGATTCTAATATTATTTATTCGATACCTATATGAAAAATGTGTTAATCTGTGGCGCAGGAATGTCGGCTACCGATCTTATTTCTTATATGCTTAAGCATGCCGAAGAATATGACTGGGAAGTAACCGTAGGTGATATTTTAGTGGAAACCGCAAAGAGGAAAATTGCTGGTCATCCAAGGGGGAAAGCGGTATACTTTGATTGCTATGATGCTGAGATTATGGAGCGTTATATTAAGGATGCAGACATTTTAATCTCATTGTTACCTCCAGGAATGCACGCTGCTGCAGCAAAAATTGCACTTCAGTATAACGCACATGTTGTAACAGCTTCATACGCCAGTGAGGAAATGATAGCCATGCATGAAGAGGCAAAAGAAAAAGGTCTGACATTTCTAAATGAATTAGGTGCTGATCCGGGTATTGATCATATGAACGGAATGCGTTCTATAGATAGAATCAGGGAAAAGGGAGGGGAGCTGTTGGCATTTACATCATATTGCGGCAGTTTGGTTGCCCCTGAGAGCAATGATAACCCATGGGGCTACAAGTTCACCTGGAGCCCCATGAACGTGGTGACCGCAGGTAGTGCAGGAGCTTGTTATTACAAAAAAGGTGATTTTCGATGTATCCCCTACCATCGTTTATTTACCAATCCAAAAGTTATAGCTGTCCCCGGTTTCAGGGAGTTTGAAGCATATGAAAATCGCGATTCAGCTGCCTACAGAAAGAAGTACAACCTTAATGAAATTCCAACATTAATAAGGGCAACACTCCGTTATCCCGGTTTTTGCGACGGATGGAATATGTTTATTCAATTAGGTTTAACGGCTAATAACTATAATATTGAAGGTAGTGAAAATATGACCTACCGCCAGTGGGTTGAGTCGTATCTGCCAGACGATGATTCAAGTCCTGAAAATAAACTGGCAGACCTCTTGCAAATAGAAAGAGGTGGAGCACTTCACAAACAATTGCTATGGACAGAACTACTGTCCGACAGACCAATTAATAGAGTAAATGGAACTCCTGCCGAGATATTATTGGATTTGCTTCTGGATAAGCTGAAATTTAACCAGGGCGACACGGATATGCTTGTTTTTTATGAGAGGTTAGAATACAAACTCAAGGGCGAATTATATGAACATTTATCTTATTTGGTAACAAAGGGAATAGATCATTGGCATACCGCCATCTCCCGTACTGTTGGATTACCTGCAGCAATTGGTGCAAAATTAATCCTTAACGGAGCAATTAAAACTCCTGGTGTACTGTTTCCATGGACCAAAGAAGTTTATGATCCTATACTGGACGAGTTAGAGGAACTGGGCATTGCTTACGCCTCGCACGATAATAAGATTGAGCATTCGCAGTATGAATAATTAGGATTACTGCGGGTTATTATCTGCTGCTAAAAGCTTCCTGGTTAACTATTCTTTGTGTCAAAATCCAGAGCGGAGTCCAATCCTATTTGCACGCCTTTGAATTCAGTGACGTAGCGAATAGCCAACAAAGCTCCGTTAACAAAGGATTCATAGGAAGTACTGCTATGATGTATAGAAAAGTTTTCACCATTGTTACTAAATGCAACTTCCTGATCAGATAACAACCCCTTCATTCGCAGTGAATGAACGCGAATCCCGGAGACCAAGCCACCTCTGGCTCCTTTAATCACTTCTGTGTTGTCCTCGAGCTTTGCTGAACTTCTTTTCTTTCCCATTCGCATGGCCGTTGCCAGGGCGGTTCCCGAAGGAGCATCCGGCTTCTTTTCTTCGTGCCGTTCTATGATCTCTGCCGAATCAAAATAAGGTGAAGCTATTTCTGCAAAGCGCATCATCAGTACTGCACCTATTGAAAAGTTGGGAACTATGAGACATCCCGGATCATCGTTGCCCCAGAAAGATTTTAACTTAGCAATCCGATCTTCAGTAAAACCTGAGGTACCAACTACAACCCTCATGCCCCTGGCATGCCATTTTTTTAAATTCTCCATCACCACAACCGGATATGCACATTCCACCAGTATTTGAGCATCTACATTTTCAATCTCATCTTCTACCCATACCCCCGCCAAGCTTTTACCGACATAGCCCGGCGCATAGGCTCCCGAAAGTTGCATATCACCTGCTTTTGAAATACCATGCGCAATAGCACTGCCTAATCTTCCCATTGCACCCGAAACTGCTACTTTCATACTACTTTATTTTTATAATGAATTTTCAAAATTTCTTCTAATTGTTCTACCGTTTTTAAAGCATCATCCTTTGAAAACCGCAAAGGAGGTTTTGTTTTCAAAACGCTGTCATACGGACCATCAGTACTAATAAGTATGTGTCTGTTTCGCAATTCATTCTTTATATAATGTGCCAGGTTGGTGTCATCATCCATACTCTTATCTTTCACAATTTCAACCCCAAGATATAAGCCAGAACCTCTCACATCTCCTATGCATGGATACTTTTTTTGTAATCCCAGAAGTAGTGATTTGTAATAATCCCCCACAATTTTCGCGTTTTCCTGTAAATTTTCTTCATCGATAACTTCGAGAACCGACAAAGCAATAGCGCAAGACACAGGATTGCCTCCAAATGAACTAAAGAATTCCACCCCTTTTTCAAAAGATGCTGAAATTTCTGAAGTACAGACCACAGCTCCCATAGGATGCCCGTTGGCCATAGGTTTTCCAAGTATAATCATGTCCGGAACAACTTCCTGGGCCTCATAACCCCAATAATGATTACCTACACGACCAAATCCTACCTGAACCTCATCATCTATGCAGATACCTCCCTGATTACGTATTGCCGGATATACATGTTTTAAATAACCTTTAGCCAAAGGTACCTGACCTCCACAACCTATAATAGGTTCGCAAATAAATGCCCCTATCGGCGTTGCGGAATTTTCAATAAGTTTACAAGCTTCTTCCCCATAACTTTTTCCGGCACTGCCATTGTCATTGGTATACTTCCCTCTGTAAGTATCGGGAATAGGTGCTACCAAAATATGGTCTTTTTTTCCGCTGCCTTTTGGATTGTTAAACTTATAATAACTGGCATCAATAGCCGCCCTGGTATTCCCGTGATAACCGTGCTCCAGAACCATTATTTTTTCATTCCCGGTATGTACATTAGCCATCCGCAGGGCCAGATCGGTGGCTGCGCTTCCGGAGTTCACAAAATATACTTTGTTTAATGAGTCGGGAAATTTCGACAAAAGCTTTTCCGCATATTCATTCAAAGAATCGTAAAGATACCTCGTATTCGTATTCAGTTTAGCCATTTGCCGCTGCCCGGCCTCCACTACTCTGGGGTGGCAATGCCCTACATGCGGAATATTATTGTAAGCATCCAAATAGGTATTCCCATAGGCGTCATACATATATTGAAATGCAGCCCCTGCCATATAAATAGGCTTGTCATAACTAACTGAAAGAATTGAACTCGTATGCTCATATCTCTTCTCCATTATCTTATCTACACGAGGCGGATTTTTTATCGGATATCCGGCTGCCTGACGAAAACAATTTTCAGCCGCGATAGGATTGATAGCCAACCAACGATATAACATCTGCCATGCATACTTTTCACTCACAAAGGCGTATTCATTATTACCATTTATTTCTCTGGCATTGGCAGAAATACAGACACTTATGCAAAGTCTGGCAGCAATCAGGTAATAAAGGGCTTCTAATTCTATCTCCTGAAGAGGTAGTATTTCGTGATAAGATTTTATTAATATGGAAGCCCATTTCAATGGATCTTCTTTATCGTAACAGGCATATGTAATTGCAATAGCCAGTTCATTAATAAGAAAGGTATCTGCCATATCACCGAAGTCTATAATTCCGGAAACCTCTTCCTCAGCAACCAGGACATTCAATTCATTGGCATCATTATGGATTACAGACGTTCTTAATTCATGTAGGACTGGCACTACATTTTCCTCATATTGTTTAAAATAATAGTGAACGACGCTCCTATCTTTTTTATCCGGAATACTGTCCAGGTATTTTTTACTAAGATTCAGATACTGAATGTCCCATTTTAATTTCCTCGCTGCGACTCTGTAATCAGTAAACTGTTGAAATTTTTGATCTAATTGGGCAAGAAATTTGCCAAAAGTTTGGAATAACTTTTTTGTATGTGGTACGTCCACCAGAAACTTACCCTCAAGGTAAGAAAGCATTCTGCAAATATATTCCTGTCCATTTATAGTAACTATAGCCGTATAGCTCTGATTCTTTGATGGAATGGGGGTTTGTATATTTCTCTGACCTTCGTTTTGTAAAAACAGAAGCGCTTTGTTTTCGGCTTCTACCAATGAAAGTGCATTCTCCGAAGCCGGGTAGGTTTTGAAAATATATTTTTCAGTCAGGGTTTCAACAAGGTAGTTGGCATTGTCCAACCCGCTTAGTCTTTCAACTTTGATGGCATTTATTCCAAATTGTTCCTCTAAGATTCTCTTCATTGAAGTTTTAGAAATATTTATTTTGTGCCAAGCTTAGTAACCTGCTGCCTGCCCATCCTTTCTGGATTCAGAGGCTCCTGTATATACCTTGTTTTCCAAATCAACACCAATAGCCTGATAACCACCATATATACCAACACCAAAGGTAATGCGATGATTTTTTTTGCGCAATTCCCTGATGGTCTTATAATCAAACCCACTTTCAAGGTTGAGTCTGCCTCCATTGGTCATTTTTGAACCCGTAGGCTGGGAACTTCCCTGGTGCCTCATACGGGGAGCATCTCCAGCCTCCTGAAGATTCATACCAAAATCAACCAGATTTACTACAATCTGTACATGCCCCTGGGGTTGTACTGCTCCGCCCATAAGTCCAAAACTTACCTGAGGTTTCCCATCCCGGGTAATAAAGGCCGGGATTATAGTATGGAAAGGTCGTTTGCCAGGTTCCAGTGCATTCGCATGGTTTTTGTCCTGTACATTAAACATCTGTCCACGGTTTTGCAAAACAAAGCCGAGGCCATCCGGCACCATCCCGGAAGCAAACTCAGAATAGATACTTTGTATTAGCGATACCATATTCCCTTCCTTATCAGCAACGGTTAAATAGGTAGTGTTTCCACTTTCAATCTCAAGGTCGCCGGCTGTGTATTTATCCGCGGCCTTATCCGGGTTGATATGTGCCCGTCGTTGGGCCGCATATTCCTTGGACAAGAGTTGTGTCAAGGGAATTTTACTAAAATGAGGATCTGCATAGAATTTAGCCCGGTCTTCATAAGCCAGTTTCTTAGCCTCAGTAAGAACATGCAGGTACTCTGCACTGCCAAAACCCATGGAAGCTATGTCATAGCCCTCTAAAATATTCAACATCTGCAGCGCCGCAGTACCTTGTCCGTTAGGGGGTAATTCCCAGACCTCATACCCACGATAATTAGTGGATACCGGCTCAACCCAGTTGGATGTATGGCTAGCCAGGTCATCATAGGAAAGAAAGCCCTTATGCTTTTTCATAAATGCATCTATAGTGCGTGAAATATCGCCCTTATAAAATGCATCTCGTCCGCCATTTGCGATCTTTTCATATGTATTGGAAAGGTCCGGGTTTTTAAAGACTTCTCCTTTTTTAGGGGGCCGACCATTGGATAAGTAAGTGGCGGCAAAACCCGGAAGGTCTTCTATTCCATCAGAACCGTAGTCCATTTCATAGGCAATTACCTCAGATACTGGGAAACCTTCCCGACCGTAATCAATAGCCGGTTGTAATACTTCTTTCATAGGTAATTTCCCAAATTTCTGATGTAAATTAAACCAGCCGTCCACGCAACCTGGCACTGAGACAGGAAGAGGCCCGTGTAAGGGAACATACTTCATTTTACGATCCATAAAATATTCTATAGTAAGCGATTTAGGTGCGCGTCCACTGCCGTTAAAACCGTAGAGTTTTTCTTCTGATGCATCCCATACAATTGCAAATATATCGCCACCAATTCCACAGCTGGCAGGTTCAACAAGACCGAGCATAGCATTGGCCGCTATGGCGGCATCCATGGCGCTTCCCCCCTTTTTGAGAATGTCCAGGGCAACCTGGGTGGCCAGGGGCTGACTCGTAGCAGCCATCCCGTTTCGGGCCAGGATTTCAGATCTGGTGGTAAAGGTTTCCCCAGTGAGACGGTCTTGTGCCTTAATATTAAATGCAAAGAATACCAACAATAAGGCTAAGGAAAGGTTTTTCATGGAATTTTCATTTAAGTGCTCTAAAACTAGCAAATAAGGAAATGCTTGCAAAGAGAATACAGGTAAATATTGGTGAGTTTAGCTTTTGAATACTCATAATAACTTCTTACAAGATATTCCCGCAAATTGTTGCTGGATTACATTGCCTTCTATGATACCCAATTGGTGAAGTAGCGTTTATTGTCAGGATTTAATTATACATTATATTACAATATGACAAGAAAAATAAACTTCCAGAGCTTACAGTTAACACTTGCCGTCATTTATGGATTCCAGAAAGCAACAAATACCCTAACTGTACAATCTCCGTCAGAAATTAGCAAAGTACAGATATCCCCGGATGAACAGGGTGGGATGTATTATATGGTGATGCCCAATAGTAAGGTAGTGATTGACACCTCATATTTAGACCTTGAATTCAAAAACCAGCCCAAATAGGGCAAAAGCCTTAGCATTTTAGGTTCAGAAAGTACTGCAATAAATGAAACCTGGGAAATGCCACAGAGTGAACAGCGTGAAATTGTGAACAACAATAACCAGGTGACCATTGTAGATAAAAATGCGCTTGAAGTAATCGTCAATCTGGATTTTTTATCTCCAAATAAGAAATATAAAGCCATTCTTTATACCGATGGGGAAAATGCCTGATTACTCAGCCAATTAATAATTTATTTCAAACTAAGTGGCCTGGGATATAACCAATACAAATATTCCACAGATGTAAACCTTTTAAGATGATAAAACTCATTGAGTACGAATAATTATTTAAAAAGACTATGACGAATGGCGCTGAGTAATTTAAAACAATCCCTACCTCATCTTTAATCTAAGCCTCTTCTTAAGAATTAAATGGTCTGGGGTTTCTCTTGCAGTTTTGCTGTAGCAATTATTTTGCCCATAAAAAACCCTACAAAAAATACCACCGCAGATATGGCTACAATAAGCAGCATTGCCTTCCACACATCGGTTAGGGGTATACTATTCTCAGGAAGTCTTTCAAAAATCCTGAAGCTACTAAATACTTTAAAAGGGAAACTAAAGTAATTTATTAATGCCTCTTTGTATTCACTAAAAGTTAAGAACATATAAACATTGCTGGAAAGACTATAGGCTATTATACTCAAACCAAACCCAAACATTCTGCTGTATGTTTTGATATATGGAATTTTGGCAGATTTTATTCCCTCATTTTTAGAAAGCCCATTTTCCATTATATGTTCTGTTAAACCTTCATTGTTCCTGTATTTTTTCACATATTCCTTTGAATAGTAAATCCAGAAAAATATTAAAAGAAGAGGTGTAACTACAACAATCAGTGTTACACAAAAAAGCAGAAGTATTGTAACCAATTCGCTTAGACCATCCAGGATAAAGTAGCGATTAACAGGAACCTGATTAGCATTCAGATAGTAAAAGGTTCTTACTAAAACGTTTATATTTTTAAGAATTATACTACCCATCAAGCACTAGTCCGGTATTAATTTTAGTTTTATACCACAGTCAGTACAATAGTATGGTGAATAGCAAATCTGTATGAATAAGCTGGATTCCTGGTATGGTATAGCATTATATCTACTATTTGCGTCCAAACCAAATGCAAAGGGATGAAACCTTCTGTTTTATGTCCGAAGGGTCACTTCTATTTAACCAAAAATCTGATAAGTATAATTTTTGGGCCAAAAAGTCCGATCTATTTCTTTAACAAGGTTTAATCATCCTTGGGATTATAATTATTTTCCTTCTTACAAATGTTTTAATTCTCTTATTAAGAATAATCCCTTCTGTAAAACAATTATCCCTAACTTTATCATTAATAGAAAAATTAATTATGTCAAAAGGTAAGGATGCAAAGAAAGCTGTCAAAAAAGAACCACTCTTAACTGCGAAAGAAAAAAAAGCAGCTAAAAGACTTAAGAAAGCCAAAAAGGGATAAATTTTAATTCTTCCGGTTTCATAAGAATTTAAAAGAGGATTTCCTATACAGACTTACATACAGTATCTACTTTATCTTCAATTGCAATAAAAGGGCAGTTTGTAATGTAAAAACAGAAAAACATCATGAGTCAGATAAATCTGTTATACAACTTCCAGATTTAGCGTGCCGCATGTAGCAGCAAGCAAAAGAAATAAATGAAATGCACCTAAAGCTTCTCTATTTCCTTCATTACTTCCTCTGCTTCAAATACTTTATCATAGTTTAACTTAAGGTTTAACCTTGACAACCGATGTGCCTCCTCCATTAATTTGTGCTATTTCTCCTATAGTAATTTCTCCTTTGTTTTCTTTATAAAGATTGCGAACATAGGTTTGGTTATTGAAATAAAATTCAATTCTTAGATACTGCTTCATCAATATCAAAAAATACAAACCGTTTATATTTTTTTAATTTTTTTTAGACCTACTATTTTGTCTAACATGTTAACTATTCTATTAAAATAGCTTATTACAGAATGTTTCTAATCAGAAATTTGAATTTTTGTTTATTCTTTAACATTTTTTATTAAACATTAATTTTACCTTTATCCACCCAAACTAAATAAGTTTTAAAAAATTAGTTCCCCCTTTTAGAATTAGTAGTTTGCTCAAATAACAGAAATAAAACTAAATAATCATACCGCGAAATGAAAGATCAGGATATGCTATTGAATACACTTATTGAATCAGAAGAATTACTAAACGGGTACTCGCATGAAGAAATAGGCGATGATCACCTCTACACAGGATTGGAAACTCCTATGAAGCCTAACGCTTTTGTAGCCAGCGATGAAGAAAAGAAAGAAAGCATTGCGCAATTATTTGCCCAAATTATGGACGTCATGGGCCTGGATCTTAATGATGATTCCCTTAGGGGCACACCAGAACGCGTCGCTAAAATGTACATAGACGAGATCTTTTCTGGTTTAGACCCTAAAAACAAACCTAAAGTTGCTTTGTTTGATAATAAGTATCAATACAATCAGATGTTGGTAGAAAAAGATATAACCTTTTACTCCAATTGCGAACATCATTTTGTTCCTATTATTGGCAAAGCCCATGTGGCCTATATCTCTTCAGGAAAGGTAATAGGCCTTTCTAAGTTGAACCGAATAGTCCAGTATTTTGCTAAACGGCCGCAGGTGCAGGAGCGGTTAACAAACCAAATAGCAATTGAATTGCAAACGGCTCTTAACACGCCTGATGTTGCCGTTATTATTGATGCAAAGCACTTGTGCGTTTCCTCCAGAGGAATTAAAGACAATACTTCAGCTACGGTAACTTCATTCTATGGAGGGGCTTTTAATTCACCTGAGAAAATTGCAGAATTACAAAACTATATCAACCATTAACTCCTTGATCTCTAATTCAATTGGACATTTATCATTAAACAGAAAATTCCGGAATTGTAAAAGGTTAGCGAGCTAAAGCATCATAAAATACTACTTGAAGTGATATTCTAAATGTTAAAAAATCTCGTATAGTTTTATAAAATGTAACCTTTTTGAACTAATTTGAACAATGATTAAATCAGGATACTAACCAAATTCATAAATCAATGGAAAAGCTAAAGAATTTATTTCCAGTACTAATATTATGTTTAGCATTTAGCATAAACACACATAGCCAAACCAATATTGAAGCCGGTGTTCGTTTTGGTGATAATACCGGTATAGATGCCACCATACCACTTGGGATTTCTCCTCGTCTCCACCCTACGGTTTATTTGGATTATTTTGGTGTAGGAACCTATTTTGACTGGATGTTTGCGCTTACTGATGGGCCTTCGGGACTAAAATTTTATCCTGGGGTAGGACCTGAATTTTTCTTTGAAAATGATTTTGATTTTAATATTGCAGGTAATTTCGGAGTAGAATATTCCTTTAAATTTCCTCTTACTATCGGATTTGACTGGAGGCCTGGTTTTGCAGTAACCAACGATTTTGATTTTTATACCGGGAATTGGGGGATCATGGCACGCTATCGATTTAAGGAGGGAGGATTTAAAAGGGTAGATTAGTATGTAAATGAAATACCCTTTTTATCATCCAGAATCTTGTTTTCTGCAAACCAACTTTTTAAAACCTGACAACAAATACAATAATTGACTCATGATTTTCTTTCTAATAACCAAATAAATCAGACAACCATATGTTTTCATTTTCAAAATCATTAACAAGCTTATTCCTTTTGCTCATTACTTGTGTAACGGCCTTTGCTCAACAAGATTCTCTTCTATTAGATTCTAACACTATGATTATTGGGGAAATAAAATCTATGGACAAAGGCGTTTTAATTATTGAAACTAATTATAGCGATTCTGATTTTAATATTGAGTGGTTAGAAATTAAAAAAATCTATACTCAGTCTGTTTTTTTAACAAGTTTGGTAGACGGAAGCAGACTTATTGGAAGCTTGAGATCTAATGAGGATAACTCCATTACTATTACCAACCGCGAAGGAGTAGATGAAAGAGAGGTATTGATCTCTGAAATTGTTTATCTTAAACCCCTTGAGAAAGGATTTTGGAGCCGATTAGACGCGGCTATTGATTTTGGTATAAGTTTTACAAAAGCGAATAACTTAAAACAGTTTACCCTGGGAACCAATTTGAAATATACCGAGGATAAATGGTCAGCAAATATCAATGCCAATAATTATTTTCTTCCAAAAGACTGGTACCTTTCTCCCCAGGTATCTTTGTTGTCAAATACCGAGCAACTTTTGGATTTAAGAACAGTAGTTTCCATGGGAGTTGGTAAGTACCTTGTAAATACCAATAAAATGTATTGGGGTGTGTTAACCGGTTTATCCTATAACAATGAGAACTTTTCAAGTGATATAGCAGAAGACAGGTCAAGTTTTGAAGGCATATTAGGTACTGAACTAAATATATTTGATGCAAAAGACCTGAGTATTATTACGCGATTAATAACCTATCCCAGTTTTAGTGAAAGCGGTCGCTGGCGTGTAGACTGGAATTTTGATTTGAAATATGACCTTCCATTAGATTTCTATGTAAGAACAGGGATTACCTTAAATTATGATAACCAACCCATAGCCGGGGCCAGCGATTCGGATTATTTCTGGAATTTAGCATTGGGCTGGGAATGGTAATTAAAATGGTATTTTAAAAGCAGTTGAATAAATAACTAAATTCTCCTTCAAACGGGCCGTGAACCTAAGTAAAATACAGCGTTTCAATACATTCTTAATTCGTTTGAACGCGATTTAAGTATACAGTTACAACAACTTTTCAGCAACTTCTTGCCAGCTATTAACCCTTTCAAACCCATTTGTATGTATATTATGGGGTGAGCTAAACATTATAGATCTGCCGTCAAAGTTTTCAAGGTTGTATGTGCGATCATCAATGAGTATATCTCCCCTTAGAATATGCTTATCCCCGCATAGGATGCGCCGTTTCCAATCTATAAAAGGAAAATACTCATCTAACCAATAATGTTTCTCAATTAATGAATTTGGAAATTGCATAGCAGCTGACGCAATAAAAACATCATATTCTTTGGTCAACTCCTTTATGACTTCTATACTTCCTTCTATAGGAGGAAGAGCCCGAAAAAATCCCACTTCATGACAATGGCTGTGAATCCTGTTTCTGCGATTTTCAGGAACACTTTGCCACACTTCACCTCCCATACATTCCTCCACGGTGAGGTTTTCATTAAATTCTTTATTATAAAGTGTAATATGTGCCCTATAGGTATCGGCAATCACTTCATCCATATCAACAAATAGTGTCATTCCTGAATTTTTTTTACTAAGTACGTAAAAATCTCAAACTTCTAAAATTGATTCACAAAATGTTAACCTATTGGTAAAGAATATATTTATAAGAATCAATACTGACCATTTAATTACCTTAAGTATGTTTCTAAACATACTTTTTTTGATTTTATCGATATCCCAAAAAAGATAGCAGCTGTTTCCTTACCTTTAAAATTGATATGAAAATATCTATAAAAAGGAAATATCGATTTTTACTGGCTATCGCGCTGCTATTATCAATTTTGGTAGTTGTGATTTCAAATTTTATTATTGAAATATCAGCAAGAGAGAAAACCTATACCAATCCGGCTCTCACACCAAAAAATAAAGTTGGCCTTGTATTGGGTACGTCAAGAATGCTGGTGGAAGGAGGTGTGAATCCTTATTATAAGCATCGTATCGATGCAACTATAGCCCTATATAAAGCAAGAAAAATAGAGTACGTTTTGGTTAGCGGAGACAATGGCAGCATATACTACAATGAACCTACTACAATTAAAAAGGACCTGGTAAAAGGGGGTATTCCCGAAGAAAAAATTTATCTGGATTATGCCGGCTTCAGAACTCTGGATTCTATGGTAAGGGCAAAGTTTATCTTTGGTCTTGATAGTGTTACCGTAATCTCTCAAAAATTTCATAATGAACGAGCTATTTATCTCGCAGAGAAAAAAGGTCTTAAAGCCATAGGTTTTAACGCCAAAGGCATTTCCGGTAAACAAGGTATTAAAGTTCAGTTCCGGGAATATTTTGCGAGGGTAAAAGTATTTATAGATCTCCTGCTGAATACACAGCCCCGCTTTTATGGTGAAAAAATTGAGATAAAATAGGTGTCACACTTTTAATATAAAAAAACCTATTTTAGTCAGTGAAAGTTAACCCAACCACATATGTCAAAGTTTAAAACGCTGCTTAAAAACCTTGGCCCCGGGCTGTTGTTTGCAAGTATGGCTATAGGTACATCACATTTGGTATTGTCTACCAAGGCAGGTGCGCAATACGGCTGGGTTATGGTGATACCTATTATCCTTGCCAATATTTTAAAATATCCCTTTTTTGAATTCGGAATACGTTATACGAATGTTACCAATAAAACCTTAATAGAGGGATATCTTAACAGGGGCAGAGGTTACTTATGGCTTTATGCTTTTATTACTCTTGTAACCACTTTTACAATCCTTGCGGCACTTTATGTGGTGACTGCCGGCTTGTTTATAAACCTGTTTAATGTTCAGAATATTTCTGTTGCTTCCGTAGCCCTTGGATTATTTGTATTTATTAGCACCCTGCTAATCATAGGCCGCTACCGTTTTCTGGAAACTTCCTTAAAATTCGTCATCTCAATTTTATTTGTGGCATTGCTTGTAACCACATTATTGGTAATATATAAAGGGCAGGTAGAACCTGTATCGGGTTTCGTAAGACCTTCAATATTTAATGAGGTAGGAATCTTATTCTTAATTGGATTGATTGGCTGGATGCCTACAGCGGTTGAAGCTTCTAGCTGGATTAGCTTATGGAGTCTTGAAAAATATAAATTGAATAAGGATAAACCCTCATTAAAAGAAGCATTGCATGAATTCAATTCCGGGTATTTGATGACTGCTATCCTGGCCATTTTCTTTTTAATCATTGGATGGATGACCCTCTATGGTACAAATACCGAATTAAGCAGTAATGCCATTACTTTTGCAGATCAGGTAGTACAATTGTTTACAACACATATTGGTAACTGGGCTTATATCTTTATTGCCGTATCTGCATTCGCCACTATGTTTAGCACCTGCATGACAGCCCATGATGCAATTTCAAGGGTAAGTATTGACATAGTTGGTTTGCTTACGCCAAAAAACAAAGATTTTTCAGGTAGAAAATATTACGCCTCAGGAGTTATTCTCCTGGCGCTCGTAAACTTTATTGTAATTACCGCATTTGGCGCCAATATGGGTGCCCTGGTAGCTCTTGCAACTTTTGTCTCTTTTGTTTTAGCTCCTATAGTAGGTTATATGAATCTGAAAAACGTAATGAGCCATGATCTTCCTAACCATTTTCATCCAGGCAAAGGATTACAGATCCTAACTTTCGCCGGCATAATATTCCTTTCGATGTTCGCTATTTATTATTGCTGGATGATCCTTTTCTAAGTTAAAATCTCAGTATTATAAAGCGTTATCCATAACTTCTTTTACTACTTCAGGATTTAACAGCGTGCTAATATCCCCTAGGTTTTCGGTATCCCCGGAGGCTATTTTGCGCAAAATACGTCTCATTATCTTGCCACTTCTTGTTTTAGGCAAACCCGGAACAAACTGTATCTTGTCTAATTTAGCAATTGGTCCAATATGTTCAGTGATTTGCTGATTAATTTCCTTCTTAAGATTTTCTTTATCCCTGGCTTCACCAGATTCCTTTAAAATCACAAAACCATAGAGTGCATTTCCTTTAATATCATGTGGAAAACCTACTATGGCAGACTCCGCTACAGCCTGATGTTCGTTTATAGCATCTTCAATTGGTGCAGTTCCCAAATTATGCCCTGATACTATGATCACATCATCCACCCGGCCGGTAATTCTGTAATATCCTACCTCGTCTCTCAGGGCACCATCACCTGTAAAATATTTGTCCTTGTATGCCGTGAAATAAGTATCCCTATACCTGTCATGATCTCCCCAAATGGTTCTGGCCATAGAAGGCCATGGAAACTTAATACACAGTCTGCCGTCTACCTGAATACCCATAATTTCATGACCTTCTTCGTCCATAAGTGCGGGTTGTATTCCAATAAAGGGCAAGGTGGCATATGTTGGAGTTGTTGGTGTGACATAAGGGATAGGAGAAATCATTATTCCGCCGGTTTCCGTCTGCCACCATGTATCTACAATAGGACTTTTCCCTCGTCCAACATTATTATTATACCAGTGCCAGGCCTCTTCATTAATTGGTTCCCCAACAGATCCTAAAACTTTTAGGGAAGTTAGATCGTATTTCTCTACAAATTCCAGATTTTCCTTGGCTAAAGCTCTTATTGCAGTGGGGGCAGTATAAAATTGATTTACTTTGTGCTTTTCAACTACCTCCCAAAACCTTCCATAATCAGGATATGTGGGTACGCCTTCAAACATTACGGTGGTTGCCCCGTTCGCGAGAGGCCCATAAATAATATAAGAATGTCCTGTAATCCAGCCAATATCTGCGGTGCACCAGTATATATCACCATCCCTGTACTGAAAAATATTTTTAAAGGTATAGGCTGTATAAACCATATAACCGGCGCAAGTGTGTACCATGCCTTTGGGCTTCCCCGTTGATCCGGACGTATAGAGTATAAAAAGAGGGTCTTCAGCCTTCATGCGTTCAGCGCTACTATCTGCATAAGCATTATCCATCAATGGTTTCAACCATAAATCCCTGTCTTTCTTCATCTTCACTTTTCCTCCGGTTCGATTAGCTACCAAAACCTTTTCCACTCCAGGGCAGTCTTCAAGTGCAACATCTACAATACCCTTCAGGTCTATTATTTTATTTCCCCTGTAAGAACCATCAGAAGTAACTACCATTTTACAATCACAATCATTAATCCTTGTAGCCAATGCATTTGAGGAAAAGCCCGCAAAAACGACAGAATGTATGGCCCCGACTCTTGCACAGGCCAACACAGTATAGGCCAATTCCGGAATCATGGGCAGGTACACGCAAATGCGATCTCCTTTTTTTATGCCATTTTCCTTAAGTACATTGGCCATTCTGCATACACTTTCATGTAATTGTCCATAAGTAATATGCTGTGCTTCTTCTTTCGGATCGTTAGGTTCAAATATGATCGCTGTGTTATTGCGTTTAGTAGGCAGATGCCTGTCCAGGCAGTTCTCTGTTATATTGAGTTCCGCACCCTCAAACCACTTAATTTCAGGCTTTGAAAAATCCCAGCTTAGAACCCTATCCCATTTTGAACGCCACACAAAATGCTCTTCTGCTATTTCTTCCCAAAAAGCTTCCGGATTCTGAACCGACTTGCGATATACCTGAAAATATTCTTCTAAATGCTTAATGTGATAATTACTCATGCCACTTTTATTTTAATGAAAACCTGCCTCCTTAACCCCACTGGGAATTCGAATATCCTCAACAATTTCCTGTACCTCTTTTGGAGGATCCGGTGTAAATAAGGAGATAATTATGGATACTATAAAGTTAAGTAACATAGCTACAGTACCAAAGCCTTCAGGAGAAATTCCAAACCACCAATCCTTTGATGTACCTCCACCAAACATATCAAACTTAAACTTCAGCATATAAAATAACATAGCAATCATTCCAATAACCATTCCTGCTACAGCACCTTCTTTATTCATCTTTTTATAAAAAATACCCAACACTATGGCTGGAAAAAAGGAGGCGGCTGCTAAACCAAAAGCCAGAGCAACAGTAGCGGCAACGAAATCTGGTGGATTAATACCAAAATAACCTGCAATACAAACGGCTACTACTGCCGACATTCTTGCAATAATCAGTTCCTTTTTGTCGGAAATATTTGGTCTAAACTGTTTTTTAATTAAATCATGTGAAATGGAAGTGGAAATAACCAGTAACAAACCTGCTGCAGTAGAAAGTGCAGCTGCCAAACCTCCTGCCGCTACCAAAGCTATTACCCAATTGGGTAAATTAGCAATCTCAGGGTTAGCCAATACAATAATATCCTTGTCTACCTGCAGTTCATTGATCACAGGATCTGCTACATATTGAATAATTCCGTCCGAATTTTTATCATCAAATTTTAACAAGCCGGTAGTTTCCCATTTAGAGAACCATGCGGGCATTCCGGCATAATCCTTGTTGCTTACGGTCTCTATTAAATTCGTTCTGGCGAAAACTGCGATCGCAGGAGCAGTAGTATACAGGATGGCTATAAAAAACAATGCATATCCAGCAGATTTTCTTGCATCTTTGACTTTAGGGACTGTAAAAAACCTGACAATTACATGCGGTAAGCCTGCAGTTCCAACCATTAAAGCTGCAGTTATAAAAAATATATCTATCATAGGCTTAGAGCCATTGGTGTATTGATCAAATCCAAGCGCTGTTGACAATCCGTCTAGCTTATCCAATAATGAAACACTTTCTCCAATTACATTACTTCCCATCCCCAATTGAGGAATAGAACTTCCCGTCATTTGAATTGAAATAAAAATAGCCGGTACCATAAAAGCAAAAATCAATACACAATATTGGGCTACCTGGGTATATGTTATTCCCTTCATGCCCCCTAAAACGGCATAAAACAAAACGATAATCATTCCAATGATAACTCCGGTGTTAATAGGAACTTCCAGAAATCTGGAAAAAACCAACCCCACTCCACGCATCTGGCCGGCCACATATGTAAATGAAACCAGTAGTGCACAAACGACGGCGACCGAGCGTGCTATATTGGAATAGTAACGGTCTCCAATAAAGTCGGGTACCGTAAATTGTCCGAATTTTCTAAGATAGGGTGCAAGTAGAAGGGCAAGAAGTACATACCCTCCGGTCCAACCCATTAAATATACAGAACCATCATAACCGCTAAAAGATATTAAAGCGGCCATTCCAAGAAAGGATGCGGCTGACATCCAATCTGCTGCTGTAGCTAATCCGTTTGCCCAGGCAGGCACATGACCACCGGCAACATAAAAATCTTTAGTAGAACTGGCCCTGGACCAGATTGCAATTCCAATATAAAGTAAAAAAGTTAAGACAACAATGGTAAGTGTCCAGGTTTGTACATCCATATAAATAGTCTGTTTGGTTGGTCTGGTTTATTCGTCGAACCCGTATTTCTTATCGAGGCGGTTCATTAATCCGACATATATGAAAATCAGGATGACAAACACATAGATAGACCCCTGCTGTGCAAACCAAAAACCTAGTTTAAATCCGCCTAGTTGAATGGTATCCAAGGCATCCTTTAATAATATACCAAATCCATAGGATACCAAAAACCAAATACCCAACAAAATTGCCAGATACTGCAGGTTTTTTTTCCAATACCCCCTGGCTTTAGAATTGCGACTCATTAAAATTTATTTTTCTAAATATAAGTATTCCCAATAATTAACGGGCAAGTAAGGTAATTTTTTTGAATTGCCTTTTATGAAATATGTCAGAAATGACAATTGTATTTGCACTTAGGGCAAAACCATTATGTACAATGAAATTATAACTAAGGATAAACTTAAAATAGAAGATCGTAATTTAAGACGACTATTAATTGACGCTCATTCTGATTGTGCATCTGCTCCAGACAAAATACGCCACTCTTACAATTATTGATAATTTTGTCTTCGCCATAACCGATAGAATACAAAATATTTGAAGATGAGACACCGTGCTGCTCTAAGTAGTCCTTTATGGCGTCTGCACGATTTTGTGACAACCTGAAATTTGTAGCACCTCCACCGCGGCTATCCGTATGGGATTCTATTCGCAATTGTAGCTGAGGAAAACTTTTCACGACAACCACGACTTTGTCGAGCTCAGCAGCCACTTCCGGTGTTATCGCATACCTGCCTTTTTGAAAAAAGAATTTCTTCATCTTGATCACAGTCTGATCCTCCTTTTCTTCTACAAGGTCATCCAGAAACAAAAGCTCTAAATCGACCAAATTGTTATCCTCGAGATCCTGAATTGCCTCTTCATCAAAAGAGCGTATTATTTCGGAATATCGTTCTTTGGAAGCCTCAAGCATAAGAGTTTCTCTCCAAGGAATTTCCAGCCTATATGTGCCTTCTTCATTTGTATAAACTTCCTTAATAAGATTTAAGTCAGTATCGTATACCCTTACTGCTGCCTTTGAAACTCCCTCTTTTGAACTCGAATTATTTACCTGCCCTCTAAGGACCAATGTTTTCAGACCTGGTTTATCGGCAACCGTAAATCCATAAATATCATCCTTGCCTTTACCTTCTTTCCTATTCGATGAAAAATAGCCGATTAAACCCTCTGTTTTGTTATTCTTGATAATGAAACCAAAATCATCATCCTCAGAATTTAGACCCATTCCTAAATTCACAGGAATACTAAAAGATTCATCATTCTGCATTTCGGACTTGTAAATATCCATGCCTCCAAGTCCATAAAAAATATCTGAGGCAAAATAAAGGCTATTCTCAAAAACAAATGGCGAGACCTCGTTTCCGGGAGTATTTATCCTTGATCCTAAATTTATGGGGGCCGACATAATTTTTCCTTCGTTAGTATCTACATAATAAAGATCTGTACCACCATAACCGTTTGGAAAATTGGCTGCAAAGTAAAGCCTGCTGGTCTTCTCATCGTAAAAGGGGTAGTAAAAAGATGTGCTGGGATCCCTCAATAAATATTGGGCGGTTCCATCCTCAGAAGTCATCATAACTGCCAGGCTGTTTTTGCCATTTTCATCAAAAGTTAACTGATCATATTCTTCATTAGAGCTTACATAAAATACAGCATCCCTGGCTTCCGAATAAAATGGTGTCGCCTGATGGAAACTTGATTCCGGAACCTCCAAAAAAGGTTTAGGGTTGAGGATCTGACCATCCATTCCTACTTTGGCTACAAATATTTCCAGGTATTCGTTTTCGCGGTAACCTTTTTTCTTATTTCCTTTAAGACTTCTGGTACTGGTAAAAAGCAATTTATCATCCTTGTAAAAAGAGGGTGAAAAATCAGAGGCAGGACCGTTAGCATTTATGTTGAAAATTTGATAAGCCAGGTCATTTGCCTTTTCAGATTCCTGGAGTTCATAATTAAATTCTGCGTTTTCCAACAATTCATTAGACAAGACATCGGTTTTTGTAGCCAGGAAGGCCTTAACTCTATCCTGGCCGGAGGTTTTGGCCATTGCCTGCAACATATTATTAAAATGATATGTGCTTATCTTTGTATCCTCTTTATATATTTCAAGATAGGTATCAACAGCATTTTTGTAGTTCTCTGTTTGTAAATAGGAATCTGCCAAATTCAGCAATTGTCTTTTGCTTAAGGGATGTTCATTTTTCTCCTTTTTATATTCAATAATGGCCTGGGGGTATTTGTACTCAAAAAAGAAATCATCTCCTTTTGATTTTTTATCCTGGGCAAAAGAAAAGTTATTGACAAACAAAAAAGCAATCAGAATTAAGAAGTTATATTTCATTGCCTGTACTTTTAGAAGAACCTCGGTGAATCTATTTGTTTTGGTTTGCCCTTAAGGTTCTCGTTTTTTTCCTTTTTGGTTTTGGCACCTCTTCCAACATAAAACTTAAGTATTATTTCGTGTGAACCATTATTATATTCACCTATTGGATTCGTATTATAATCGTAAGAATATCCGGCAAACATGCCGTTGGATATCTGAAAACCTACCAACCCGCTTATCGCATTATCAAACCTGTAAGAGGCTCCTGCAGTCAATATATCATTAATCAGAAAGTTAGCTGATAAATTTGCCGTTACCGGCGCCCCTGATATAAGATTAAATAAAAATGCAGGTTTAAATTTAAGCTTTTCAGATAAATCAAAAACATAACCACCTATAAAATTAAACTGTAATTTATCGTCTAAAACCTGAGCTACATCATCATTGTACAAACCACCGGGCAAAAAGTTAGGTGCTGATGCACCCAGGTACCATTTGTCCTGATATAAAAATAAACCGGCTCCAACCGTAGGATAAAAATTGTTCACATTGGTTCTGCCCAAAATTGGTTCTCCGGGATTCTCAAAATCTCCCTTCGAAAAATCGACATTTAAAAATGATCCTCCTACATCTACACCAAAAGATAGTTTTGTGTTGGCAGAGAGCATTAGCTGGTAGGAATAGGAAATGTCTACAAAGGTATTTGTAGTTGGCCCCAACTGATCACTTTGCACATTAAAACCAAGACCCATCTTATCATTTTCTAAAGGATAATTAACTCCAAACCTTAAGGTCCTGGGAGCCCCTTCAATATCTATCCACTGTGCCCTGTAGAGGCCCGTAATATCCAGATTTTCCACGGTAGCCGAATAGGCAGGATTAAAACTACCAATATTGTACATATATTGGGTATACTGCGGTTCTTGCTGTGAATAATTCTTATTTACCATGACCAATAAAAGGCCTAGTAATACCAAGAAATTACGAGTTAAAAATCTGCTTGTGGTACAAGTCATTAATTTAATCATCTTATGAGCTGAATCCAGCCTTTTCTAATTTCTGAACCATCTCCTAAATCCAATATATAAAAATAGGTGCCTGCCGGGACCTGTTCTCCATTTCTTGTTCCATCCCAGGTATTCCCATCTGTCATTCCCTGAACTTCATGTATCTTATTACCATACCTGTTAAATATCTGAAGGGAATTACCGGGATAATCCTCCAGGTTATTAATCTTGAGCAAATCATTTGTTCCATCCCCATTGGGCGAAAACTGATTAAAAAGGAAGCCTGGTTCCGTGTTGGTTGGTTCGTTTACATTCACCCGGGCAAATGCTTCAGGATTTGCACCCGGCACCAACGGAGGACTAATGATAGTTGCTGTATTGCCCCAAATACCTGATATGGGCACATTTACAGTAATCTGCAATGTTGCCTGCTGATTAAGCTGCAAGCTGGGTATTTGCCATAAGCCGGTTGCACGATCATAAACACCAAGGTTTTGCGTATGGGACAAATAAACAAATTCACTATCAGGACCATCCGGTATTATATCTTCAACCACAATTTGTGATACCGTACCTTCCAATGATAAATTGGTAACAATAATCGTAAATACAACATCTTCTCCAACTAATGGGTTTGCACTTTCTGCTGTTTTTTCAATTAGCAAGTCTGCAGCCTGAGGAGAAACAATAGTAAGTGTAACGGTATCCTCATTATTTGTATCATTGATATCTTCAGGTAAGGAACCCAAAAGCGATGCAGTATTGGAGTAAACTCCTTCATCTAAAACTATGACTGTAATATCCAGGGTTGCACTAGCCAAAGCTTGTAATTCATCAATAAACCATTCTCCTGTTGTATTGTCATATGTTCCCAGTGAAGCAGTCTCAGATACATATTCAAATCCGGTTTGCAACACATCGCTTATTAGCACATCCGATACACTGCTATCAGCAAGATTGTTAACGGTAACGGTGAAGATTACTTCCTGCCCAACCAGGACATTTTGAATGTTTACAGTTTTAGTTATTTCCAGATCTATATCTGAAGGTGTACTACAGTCATTCACAACAACCGTCACTTCAACCGATTCGTTGGTACAAGGCGGTAGAGCTCCTGTTGTTGTATAGGTAAACACATAATTTCCATCAGCAAGTCCATCGAAATCTACTGAATTTTCCCCGTCAATGACAACACTCCCTCCGGATGGATCTGTTGTTATAACCCAGGCACCGGGATCAGCCCCAATAAGCAGATCATCAAGATCAATCGTCGTTACTCCGTTGTCTGCAACGCTGCATGCAGAACCATTGATCGGCGTTCCAGGAGAGGGTTGTATATTTATTGTAACGGTTACCTCTTCTCTGGCTGAGGTACAGCCATTTGCCGTAGCCTCTACCCAAAAAGAAGTCGTTTCCGTTAAAATAGGTGTCGTGTAAGTATCTGAATTTGATAAAACAATAGTACTGGTCTCTGTTGCATACCAGTTAAAATTTGGCGCATTTGCGCTGTTAGGAATTTCCCCTTCAACTGTAAGTATCACCTGGCCGGATCCACAAAGCGCTTCGCTAGTAGTGGCTGTTATTACAGGTGTGCTGTTAACTACAAGAGTAACAGTATTACCGGGACTCCAACAGGTATCTAAATCGTCATAGAAAAAAGTATAATATGTGCCCGGGGTAGGATTGTCTTTCTCGGCCTGATTTAAATGATCGTTATCAGGATCTGTTGGATTAGGATTCCTGCTCCAAACCAAAATAGTGCCCGATGGTGCGCTGCCATCCGTATAATCATCCAAACTAAGGGTAGCAGGTATTTCATCACAATATGCAGTAGGTACGTCAGGATCTATTATCGGTGGTGCAACATCACAATCAAATTCACATGCTGTTACAGTTATTGTAACAGTGCTCGTGGCCTCTGAGCAAGCCCCCTGAGCTGTGTTAGTC
>NZ_CAMYIP010000027.1 GCF_947258525.1 uncultured Eudoraea sp. | reverse complement strand
GGCAATTCTGTCCTGCAGGTCCTTTCTTTCATTGCCTAACAAATCCCTGTGAACCTGGTATTGAATTGAAACATCGCCTTCCAGCAACCATGCTATGATCTGTGACTTGTCCATTTGAATCAAAAGCTATCGTTTCCTATATGTTTAGCACTATGAATAGGAGGGCATTTACAAATATTCATCGTTAATGCTATTTTCTTTTCATTTATATCGGTCCAGATTGAATTAAAAATTGGCTAAACCTTTCTCAGAACATTTTTACCGGAAATGGCCATGGTAGTCAAAACTCCTGAAAACAAAGCTCCTCCTACTCCCGCCGTGACGATATCCTGACCTGTAAGATAAAAGTTTTTGATTGGTGTCCTGGGAATTAAAAAAGCTTGTCTGAACCTGGAGGGACTGTGATCTAAACCGTAAATTTCTCCCTTTTTATAATTAACAAAATGCTTAGTGCTAAGCGGCGTAGAAAGTTCATAACAATTCACTTTTCCTTCAACCTGAGGAAGTTGTTTGTATAGTTCCTTCAATAACCTTTGAGCAAGCTCCTCTTTTATTGATTCATATTCCTTTCCCCTTTTTTTCCATGGGGTATCAGACCATTTTTCAAATATTTCATAAGGGATCAGTGTAATGATATCAATTGTGCTTTTCCCGGGGTACCGATTAGACCAGTCAGGATCTTTGGCGGAGGGGAATGATATATAAACTACCGGAAATGGCTGTGTCAAATCCTCTAAATATCGTTTAACACAAGTATCATGATCGCCTTCGGGCGGATATACCCAATAATTTGTTTTTGGAAGTTGAAGTTCTTCAGGCGAGCCCTCCAATCCAACATACAGGCTTGCATGTGCCACTGATGGATTTACTTTTTGTAATTGTTCTTTAAGCCGGTGTTTTTTAACTGATTCAGAAGGCAATAATTTCGTATAGGTGGTCATTATACCTGCATTACTAACGATGTTTTTGGCCTTAATTATTTTTCCATCTGTCATCCGAACCCCATTAGCCCTATTATTTTCAATGAGTACTTCGGCTACTTCTGCGTTAATAAGTATTGTCCCGCCGGAAGCTGCTATTATCGGGGCAACATTTTTTACAATCTGAGAAGAACCACCAACTGGGAAACTCCCGCCATCAAAATAATGTCTTACGACTGTAGCGTGCATGTAAAAACTGCTTTGTTTGGGAGGTAATCCGTAGTCCCCGTATTGACCAGTAAGCACTTTTATCAAAGTTTCATTCGTAGTCAAAGAACGCAATACCTCATCGGTTGTTTGATCCGCTAATTTGTAAAATGGTGTTTTCAGGAACCTTCCGATTAGGGTGTTTAGAAAGGGAGGAATAGCCTTGCTGATGAAATAGTTCTTACTTGCTTTTACCGTCTTAAAGACTAAATCTACATAGGTGTTTATGGCGCGCTCTTCTTCCGGGAAGTAGGAAATCATTTGTTTCTTAAAGTTTTTGACCCCTTTCACAAAGTTAAAGTGCTTATCGCCAATGACAATTCGGTCATAAACTTCTCCCATATCGGCCCACTTCAATTCACCGTTGGTAATATAATCAAACAGTTTACGCATCATACTGTTCTTCCGTTGTACTTCGCCAATATAATGGATACCTACATCCCATTCATAGCCTTTGCGTTTAAATACATGAGTAAAACCTCCTGCTGTATAATGCCTTTCCAATACCAGAACTCTATGGCCTTGCTTTGAAAGGATTGCTGCCGTTGAAAGACCACCCATTCCAGAGCCTATTATAATTGTGTCGTAGGTTTCCTCTAATTGTGGTTGTTGTTTATAGGACTGAATCATTTGACTGTTATTTCAATTGGTTTTTACTCATTAATTGCTTGTTCCAGGCAAATTTTAAGCTTTTTTATTTGTTCCATTTGAACTTCACTCCTGTAGAGTGGATAACCTGTATTCAGCCATAAAGATGAAAGAATTTGGTCTAACTCCTGACTACCATATAGCTCTTTAAGTTTATCATAGCGGATCAAATTATTGACGGTGTCCCGTACATTTTTCCAATTCGGATTCACTTCACGAAATACAACATCAGCGCTCATTAAACCATTTTTTTCTGTAAAAGGCCGAACCATTTCCATTTTTATATTGTTAAAGTCCTCATAGGCTTTTAGCGTCATCTTTTCTTCTTTGATATAATCATTAAGCGCTGCCCTAACGGTTTCATTTGTGATCATAGGCATTGAATTCAGGTAATTTTCAGTTATTACCGGGATATAATGCCGTGTCAATCGCAGTAGATGATAATTTACATTTGGATCATAATCCACCAGGCCCCTGCTTTCCTTATAAAGCTGTGCATGCATCTTCTGGTGTTCCTGAAATCTTTCAAAATCGGAAGTTACGTTATCAAGCGCAATGTCAAGATCGAGTAAAATTTTACTATATATCTTTTTTTCTTTTTTCTGGGCAATCCTGGTTTCATTCCAGTTATTTACCTGCAAGGCAATAAGAATACCTATTACAACCAATAGAATTTCCCCTAAAGCGTATTTCAGATATTTACTGGTTTTGCCTTGATTCAAAAAGTTTAGGCGAAGCTTTCTAAAGATTTTCATGATCTTTTAATTAATTGTTTGGCATAAATGCTGGATTTTTACGTCTTTAATGACTACTGTATTCAGCTTTAAATAAGGGGATTACTGAAATAATTATTCCTTTATTTGTACAACTAATTTAGCAAATAAAACCAGAGCGATGGAATCTTCAAAAGATATTCAGAATTATTGGTTTGCAAGTCATGGAGAATATACGTTGCCGGCTTTTGCTTCAATCGGAGGGTTTACTTTGCATTGAAAATAAGATAATTCCGGTGGTGATTAATAGAAGTGCACAAAATACTCATATTTGATACTTATTATTCATAATAAAACCGGGAATATAGGAAACGCCTGTCCGAAACCATTTAGTAATTGGTGATGGATGTGAACATAAAACGATAACACGAAAATTTAGTATTCCGGAATTTAATGATTTTTTGGATTTACTTTACAACGGGAGTTACAACCGTTGTAAGGGTGCGTATTATTTTGTTAATCGCTCATCAATTGCAATTGGGTAAGTTTTCTTTATTTTGATTTTCTTTATTAACGGATGTTGCACATTTAGCAAGTAGTTCACTTCTGTTGGATTCACTGCACTTGGCACTTCAAGGATAAGATGTTTGCCATTTTCGATCCATTCTTTACCAATTTCTTTTAGTTTGTCGGGACTTGGAAATTGATTCCAATTCCCGGGTAAGTCTTTTATTGGAATTTTGACTATGCTAGAATCCGGCACTTCAAGTTCTGCCAAAAAATAGTCGTCCGGGAGTAAGTCATAATCAACATTTACTAATTTCTCCAGGATGGCCAGAGATGAAGTAGAGGCGCAATAAATTATTGGCAGTCCCTTTGGATTCCAGCGGCCACCGGATAATTTAGCTCCAATACCGGATAAATCCGTTATCCATTTCTCTTTTGCAATTCTGAATACAATCATGAGAAGACCCCATGCTCAATTTTTAGTAATTCATCAAAGACCAGATCAATTCCGAGACTAGTTTCTATTAACTCTATAGGTTTTTGATCTTCAAGAGACTTATTTGGACGAAATAGCCAGGTGTTGAACTTTTCTTTGTCATTAAAGACCTCAATTCCTTTGTGAAATAATCTGGTCAGTTCAACCAATTTTTCCGAAATGCCAATATTGATTACTTTTTCAGGAGCGTTTCTTTGAAGTGTTCTTTCTGAAATATGTATTAGTCTGGATACCTGTTTTTGAGTTAGGTTGGAGTGCTTAATAAAAGATTTTATTGATTTACTTTTCAGGCCACCTTTAATTATCCTCATGTATGCAAATGAGCTATTAGTAGGTCTGGGAGTTTTTCTTTTGATATCCAGCCATTTAAAAACTGTATCCTGCTCATCACTTGGATCAATAAGTTTAGGTATCATTTATCCGACATTTGTCACAAATATAGCGACATTTGTCGTATTTTCCAAATATTTCGAGGAATTAAGTTAATGCACTCTAACGGTCTCGTATATGAGCCCTCCCGTCCCGTCCCGTCCCGTCCCGATAGCTCCTTCTCCATAGTATTACGAAGGAGAAGCTATCGGGAGTTATCGGGAGCTATCGGGATGGACTAGGGCTTTTCATAGGACACGTTGTTAGCACCAGTTTTATTTC
>NZ_CAMYIP010000026.1 GCF_947258525.1 uncultured Eudoraea sp. | reverse complement strand
ATAAACCCTAAAGGCGTATCGAATGCAGTAAGGAGATTTTCTGATATCCAGCTTGAAGAAGCCTCGGGATCCACGTTAAAATATTGGTTGAACCAATCCATAAATCGAGTGGCGAAATTGCCCAGTTTCTCCCTTATTGATGGGATCTCACGGAAAAAAACTTGAGATTGGTTGAAGAAAAAGAACAAAACAGCCAAAAGTGGCACTACGGCTACGAGGTATGATACTAATATTGCAAGAATCCTGTTTCGTAAAATCGCTTCAAAAAAAGAAGCAAGGGGAGTTAACATCAGGGTAAAAAAAAACTAAAAATCAGGGGCACAAGAATAACCTGACCTTCGATCAGCAGGTAAACAAGTAATGCAGTTGAACCAAAAAAATAAAAAACGTTGGGCAGATGAATGGTGTATTTTTTCATAACATCGTTTTACCGGTTTATTTTAAGTCCAGTGTTTGGTAGGTCAATTTACCCTGGATATTCCCCTAACTTCAAATGTAGCTTTATATTCAATTTTTCGAAATGACTTATATCATATTATGCATTGCAGAAAAAAGTCGAGAACCCTAAGAGATAGAATGACTCAAATCATTTAGTACAAAATATTCTCTTTATAAATTTGTAAGCATTTACCACACTATTATAATAAATCAAAAAATAGGACTTGTATTTATGTTCTATTTATGACCGGGCCTAATAAATAAAGGAGTGAGTTCTATAGATTAGGGTTTCTTGTTCCTAATGTATAGCTTAGATGTAAATTGGGCATTTGCAAAATTTCAAACTGTAGGTAATGGATCCGTTTGTATATCTTATTATGGGAATTTTGGGCTTATGGATAGGCACCGAATTTACTGTCAGGAATGCTATAAAAATTGCGCGGCATTTTAACATATCTGACCTATTCATTGGTCTTACTATACTGGCCTTCGGTACGGATTTACCAGAACTTGTGGTTGCTATTGACGGGGCCTTTAAGAACCTGGCCGGTACAGATGCATCAGGGGTAATCGTTGGTAACGCCATTGGTAGTTCCGTTGCCCAAATAAGTATTGTTATTGGTTTCATCGCCTTATTTTACTATGTCACTACCGGAGAGATCCAGAAAAGACAAATCGCTACTGAGCTTATAGGGTCCGTAATACTCCTGGCACTTGTAGCTTTTGACAATGTCATCACATGGAATGATGGAGCATTACTACTAATTGCCTTCTTAATGTACATCTTCACCTTATACCGAAGGGAAAAGAAAACGGCAAAAAGCGACAGATCAGACATCAATAATAAACCTCAGGTTTTACCAATTGCCCTAACTATACTATTGTTAACAGGCAGTTTGGGAATCGTTATCTTAAGTTCCCATATAACTCTGGAAAATGCCCTGATTATGGTTCAAAAATGGGGCATTGAACAATCTTTTGTAGGTGCCATAATCATCGGACTTGGAACAAGCCTGCCGGAACTGGCAATTTCACTAAAGGCCCTCTCTGAAGGAAAAGCCAGTCTTTCCGTTGGCAATATTGTAGGCAGCAATATTTTTGATCTTCTGGTTCCTTTGGGTATTAGTTCGCTCATTTCTCAAATACGGGTGGATAATGCCGTGCTTTGGTATGATATGCCCATGTTATTGCTTATTAGTATTGTCTTTGTTTGGTTTTTAGGCAGAAAGAAAGGTCTACAAAAAAGAGAAGGTTTTGTTTTGGTCTTACTCTATATAGTCTATAGCATAATAAAATTTATTACAAGCGGGCCCTTATAAAAAGTAAGCTTAAACAAGACTATCTTATCAATCGCTTAATTAATTGTGCCAGGACTATGGAACCAAATGCGAACATAACAGTTACACCTAATTGTTCGAAAGATAATGGCAGTAACTTCAGCGCTTCGGCAATTGGAGGTATCAGATAGGCACTTAGAGTAATTAGTATTGAAAGAGCAATGGCCGCCCACACCCATCCGTTTTTTGTTACTTCATTCTTAAAAAAAGACTCCTCACGCTTTGGCATATTGAACACATTAAACAACTGAGCAAGTACCAAAGTATAGAAGGCCATGTTATTGATAATATCCCAATTTAACTTCAATACAAAATTTGAATAGACCACAATACCGATTACAGACGCACTAATAGATAAGCCGTAGACAATTGTGGCATACCAATCCCTTGTTGTTAATATGGGCTCCTTAGGATCCCGTGGCGGTTGTTCCATAATATCCTCTTCGCCCTTTCCTAGTCCAAGCGCCAGGGCAGGGAATACATCAGTCACCAAATTCAAAAATAGTATTTGCAAGGGCAACAGAGGTGAAGGAAGATTTAGCAATGCGGCAACACCTACTGAAAGAATTTCGGCCAAATTACAGGACAAAAGGTAAACGGCGAACTGACGAATATTCTGAAATACCACTCTCCCTTGTCGAATGGCCATTTCAATAGCCGTGAATTTATCGTTCATTAAAATAACATCTGCGACTTCCCGGGCTGCCTCAGTGCCTCGTATACCCATGGCAATGCCTACATCTGCTTTTTTCAGGGCAGGTACATCATTGATCCCGTCTCCTATCATACCAACAATATTGGCATTTTTTTGATACAGCGTAATAAGATCTAACTTCTGCCGGGGTGTAACTCGTGCGAAAACTGCGGCTTCAAGCAATGGCGCACCAGCCATTTCCTCTGTAAGCTTGATATTTTCAAGATCCTTGCCCTCGAATACATTATTACCTGTCGTCTTTTGTTCAAGAAGTCCTACTTCTTCAGCGACTTTTTGTGCAGTCTTCGGATGATCGCCTGTAACCATAATTACATTGATCCCCGCTTTCTTGTAAATATCTATAATGGCCTTTACATCTTTTCTTGGAGGGTCCATAAACCCAATTACACCGAGAAAAGTAAGCCCATTCGTCAGGTTTTCCTTTTTGGGTATCTTTTCTACTTTCCTAAAGGCAAATGCTAATGTTCGAAACCCCTGAGAAGCAAGATCATCAACTTTACGGTACCAATCATTTTTAGTATCGAAACTTTTAACCTGATCTTCCTCTAAAATATGAGTACAAGACTGCACCAGTTTCTCAAAAGCCCCTTTTGCATATACATGATAACCGTCTTTTCCAAGATGTACAGTGGCCATAAGCTTGCGATTGGCATCAAAGGGTAGTTCTAATTTTTCAGGATTTTCAATCTGGATGTTTTTTATGTCATAACCGGCCTGATCTGCAAAATCCAGCAACCCAATTTCTATGGAATCCGACTGCAATCTATAGCCGGAATGAATGACGTTATTGCAAAGAATACTTGTAAGCATCATTTTATTAAATGCTTCATTTTTCTTTATAAGATTGAACTCTTCGCCTTTTTTTTGTTTTACATTGGTCAAAGAAGTATTTGCCAAAACAACAGTGTGTACCTTAATTTTATCTTCGGTGAGTGTTCCCGTTTTGTCTGTGCAGATTAAGTTGGTTGCACCTAAGGATTGTACGGCTTCCAATTTTTTAATGATTACCTGCTTTTTTGCCAATCGTAACATCCCTTTAGCCAAAGCTATTGTTGCCACAATGGGTAGTCCCTCAGGAATGGCTGCTACTGCCAAAGCCACGCCTGTTTCAATCATCAGGATTATATCTCTCCCGCGTATAACCCCTGCAATAACAATTAAAATAACAAAGATTAAGGTTAACCAGATAAGCCATTTTCCGAGTTGTTTCAGCTTTTTTTCCAAAGGTGTCGCTTCCTTTTCCGCCATCACGCCCATTTGTTGGATCTTTCCCAACTGGGTATTTTCGCCCGTTGCAGTAACAATTGCACGAGCAGACCCGGTTACTATTGTAGTGCCCCTAAAGACCATATTTTTCTGATCGGTAACTGGAGTTTGTTCAGATAGGATAGCTGTGCTTTTGCTTACAGGAATGCTCTCGCCTGTTAAAGATGATTCCTTTACAGACAGGCTATCGATCTCTATCAAACGAGCATCCGCAGAAACTACATCTCCTGTTTCTAATAGAAGGATATCGCCTGGAACCACGCTGGCAGCCCGAATTTTATGTTTTTTGGCTGAGCGTATCACAAAGGTCATAACCTGACCCAATTTGCGGAGTGCTTCCAGAGAACGGACTGCCTGCAGCTCCATAAAAAATCCAATTGCAACTGATATAAATATTACTATAACGATGGCGAATCCTTCCAATAAATCACTGAATACAAAGGCCAGGATTGAAGCAGCAGTAAGA
>NZ_CAMYIP010000025.1 GCF_947258525.1 uncultured Eudoraea sp. | reverse complement strand
GCAGATTGGTTAACCGCTTTACCCATTGCATTGATGATGTCGTTCCAGGATGCCTTTTTGGGAATATCTTTAATAAATAGTTCGAGGGTTTGGATATTTAATTTTGCACTATCCAATTCTTCTTGTTGCACTTTAAACTCCCGAATCTTTTGATGAAGTTGCGCTTCTTTTTTCGCTAATTTTTCATTGGAATAATTTAAGACCTGTTGTAATCTGCTAAAGCGTCGTTGTACATAAAAACGAGAATAATAAGATAAAAGCAGGAGCAGTAGGCCAATGGCACTATAAATAACCCATGTTCGCGAATACCAGGGTACAAATACGCTGAATTGAATTTCCAGTGGATTACTCCATTGGTACCCACCGGGTTGTCTGGCTCTTAATTCCAGGAAGTAATCGCCTGGTTCAATTTGGCTTAAGGTGAGTGTATTATTATTTCCATTGGATTGCCAGAGCTGTTCTTCCAGCATAATCTGTCTGTCTTCTTTGGGGAGCAGTCTGTATTGGTATTGAACGTTTCTGGCAGGAAAGGATAAATTCGTAAACAGCAAATTGAGCTGTTCACTTTTTTTTAGTTTTAACCCCTTGTTAAAGCCTTCGGTAATTTCATCTCTATCTATGGTTATCTTTCTAATCGTTGGCGGATTGGAATAAGGGAGCGTAGCTGCAGACATGCGTGAATAAACCAGGCCTTCTGCAGTTCCTGCCCAAAGACGGCCCTGAGCATCTGTCTTAATACATCGGTAAGCGCCAATAACAGCAGGTAACCCTTCCATTTCTCCTAAAACAGTGGAAGTGTTTTGATGGTGAAAAACCAGTCCTTTAGTGGCAGTAGAGATCCAAATATTATCATTAGAATAATGCGTTACTCCTCTCACCTCTTCCTGGCCTAAAATATCATTTTGGACGAGTGTGATCTTTTCAGAATCATAGCGCAGCAAGCCATCTGTAGTAGCCAACCACACAACACCACGATCGTCAATAGTAAGATCATGGGCTTCAAAATTGAGCATGGCCGTAAAAGGAAGCTTGGGGCTAAGATTCACAAATTGATCTATCTCCGGATCAAAACGATACAAATAACTGTCTTCACCGATACCTGCGGCATATATTTCGCCCCGTGCACCTTCCTTTATTGCCAGAACCCTGCTGGCAAAACCTTTGGTCTCATCGTAATACTTTATTTCATCCTTTGCATTGATTTGTGCAATACCAATAATAGGTTTATTCACAGGGGCCTGGCAAAACCAAAGGTTACCTTTACTATCCGGATAAAGATTGAAAATAGCCTCTCCCCGGTCATGGAAATCATCATATCGTTTGATGATTTTGTTATTGGAATATTTTAATAATTCAATTTTTGGGGTGCTGGTAGTTACCCATATGAATCCGGCTTTGTCCTGAGCAACTGCATTTGCCTGCAAATTATCATAAATGGGTGTTGCGGTGAACCCGTCTTTTTCGGGAGAGATTTCATATAAATAATTAATGGGTGCCCATGCATTTCCTTCATTGCCCATGGCAATTACGATAGGATTATTCAAGGGCAAATTTTCAACAGTTTCGAAAAAGCGTTGTTGGAGCAGCCAAAGTCCGGTTTCCGAACAAACCCAGAGTTGCTCATTATTGCTTTTGCTTTCCGTTGTTACATAAATTTCATAGATATGTCCAAAATCCAATTCTTCCACCCTGTGAGCTTCATTGGCTCCATATATAGTTTGAAGATCCTTATTTAAATCAGATAGTATAAATAGCTTTCCTTTAGCGGTTCCGATGATGTATTGATCATTTTGATTCAGGTACATGGCGGTAATAAGATCGTCATCCAGCTCAATTGTCTTAATTAACCGGGGTCTATTTCCCTGAATAGTATAGACCCGCAGCGCATCACTACCAACCAAAAGGTAATCTTTGTGAATTAATAATGTATTTCCATTTTTAATGTTGAGCTTTTTTTCAAAAGTATCAGTGGCTTCATTAAAGTAGAATAATCCATCTAATGGACTCAGAACCCAAATTCCTCCATTTGAGTCTTTATGAATTGCAAGCTTTTGTGCTTTATCCGATTTGGAAAATGGATAAGTTTTGAAATCTCCTTGCTGCAACCTCCCAATACTGTGATTAGATTGCGCAAGCCAGATATCCTGATCTTTACCCCGTGTTAAATCGTTAGGGTAAAAAGGAAGTCCTGTTGTTTCATTGATTGTGCCTTCCAGCAGTGGACTTACCTTAGGCTGAGAAAGAAAATCGTCTATTTGATAGATCCCTATATCATTTACAAACAGGAGCTGATCATCGCGTTCATGAAGCTGATGAATGAATTGACTCTTGGTGTGCATGCTATACATGTCAAAATGGATTCCATCAAATCGATATAAACCGTTTTGGCTACCAATCCAAATATAGCCGGCCTGATCCTGAAGTACCGTAGACACCTCATCAAAAGGGGCTTCGGACCCAGAATTGTATTGAACATAGCCATACTCTTGTGCAGAAATATGAAAAGATATGCCGCACAATAAAAGGAAGAGAAATATTTTATTCAGTTTACCTAACATTCCAGACTAAATTAGGAAAAATCTCAATGTAATAGAACTAGTTGGGTAAAACCTAGTCCACGATTTTTTAAATCAATTTTTATATTGATGGTTGTCAACTTCCGCGAAATCCACTAACTTAAAATTATAACCAAGCTTTCAATTTATGAGGCGAACCTGCCAGCACGTTATAACCTTAGCATTTCTTTGTCTGATCATTGCTGGAAGAGGTCAGGAGGGTAATTACAAGTTTGATAACTACGGGAACCAATCGATGCTGCTTAATGGCAATGTAACCGGAAGTGCTACAGATCTGGGTCTTGCTTATTACAATCCTGCCAGGCTCGTTTTTGTTGATTAACCCTCTTTTGTAATTGCCGTAAAGGCTTATGAATGGAGCCAATTTACCTTTTAGGATGTCTTCGAAACCGAAATCGACGTAAATACTTCTAATTTTAGTGGTATTCCAAGTATTGTTGCCGGAACATTCAATCTGAAATTCCTGCCTAAGCACAGATTCGCCTATTCAATCTTATCTAGCTACCGTTCTGATATTCCTTTGAACTATAGTTCCGGAATTCAGGAAAATCCCGAATTTGACACCTTAGAAAACGAAGTTAGACGTGTTACAAACATAAACTTTCAAAACAAATTGCGTGAAGAATGGTATGGTATTACCTGGGCTTATCCGGTAAATGAAAAATTGGGGATAGGCGCATCACTTTTTGGTAGTATTTATACAAACGAAGGCGGCAGTGATATTGATATAACAGTCGAACGCGAGGATAGCAGCACGGCAGGCTATAGCTCTACGCTAAATTATAATCAAAAAACATACGGGCTATTCCTGAAAATGGGCGTGGCGTGGCAGATTTCCAATATTGAACTAGGTGCCAATCTCAATCTGCCTTTTATCCCGGTCGAAACAAGGGCTTTTGTCAAGAAATTGCTGATAGTTTTGGAACTTTCTGAATGCGAGCTTTCGGTATTCCAGGTCCATTTCACCAACATTAGCTTGGTTATTGCCTGTAAATGCGAATTCTACCGTATCAAAATATCCGCTTTTGAACTCTAAAAAGAACTGGCTTCCGATGAACGGATCCAGGATAAGCATTCCAGGCGCTTTGGCAGATGGTGCCTGAGTATGGAGGTGCAAGGTGGCATTCGGGATTAAAAGGCAAAAACAAGCTAGAGCAACTTAGGGGAAAGTCACTTTGGCAAAATCTTTGATACCTCTGTGCAAAACCGTACTCATGGGAAAACATCTTCGTTCAATATGTCTATTGTTGCTCTTTTGGAGCCTTTCAAACCTGCATGCCCAGAAAAAGGGATTTGAACCGGGCTATATTATCACGCTGGAAGGAGATACCCTTTTGGGACAGGTAAAAGACCGGTCCCCTGAACCCTATGTGGAACTGTATTCCAGGATTCGTTTCAGGCCAGAAGGCAGAGCCTCAAAAAAGAAATACGGGGCAAAGGATATCCTGGGATATGGAGCAGGGGATCGTGAATATGTGTCTGTTCCTCTTTGGGAGGAATCGGCATTTTTTAAATTCCGGTATTATTTGGATCCCAATGCAGATAAAGTTTTCCTCATGGTCTTAAAAAGAGAGGGAGGGCTTTCCTATTACCGGCGTGAATTCGTCTATGACGACAACGATTATTTAGATTTTTATCCGCTATTCCACCTAGAAGGAGACAGGGAAATGGTCCGTGTGACCC
>NZ_CAMYIP010000024.1 GCF_947258525.1 uncultured Eudoraea sp. | reverse complement strand
GATCATTTTTAAGTTATCAGGATTCTTTCCCCAGTCTAACTGACGTAATGAAGTCTGAATAACTTCCCCGCAATATTCTTCCCCGCCATTTGTGCTGAGGGAAAAAAGTTTTTCAGAAATCTCGTCCAGGTCACTACTAAATCCAATAACCTGTTGAATATAGCCTTCTTTTGAAGATAGGCCGTCATTTCCATATTGGTAAAGCGCAATTTGCAAAGCAGGCCTGTGCCCACTTCCACATTTAGCATACGAGAATTGATTTACAATATCCCATAGTTGTGCTTTGGCCTGATTAATTAATCCATCCATACTATTACTGGTATCCAGCAATAGTGCGATTTTCACAATATTGTTGTCTTTATCTTTTTTGTAAATCAAAAATTTTTCCCCCTCAGAGTTATTTCTTTCCTCCTTGCTACTGGAGGCATACCCCAATGCTGTTCCAAGACTCCAACTTATTAATATAATGCTTAAAATGTGCTTTAAATTTTTCATAATGTATTTTTTTTAATTAGAAATATTGGTTAAATGTAGGTCTGAACTTTTTCACAAAAAATAAGGAATGAGGGAAATGAACCTCTAAGTGAGTGAAATGGTACAATGATTGCGTAAAGCCTGTTATTAAGGGATAAACAGAGCACAATTTGAAATAAGGGTATTTTTTAATACCGTATAAATCAAGTAAGTTTATCCTTATAAAAGCAAATCATGCAAAAGAATAGAATCCTGTTTCTGGTTTTTAATCTTGTCCTTTTTATGGGCTTCTCTCAGACACAAAAGAGGACTGAGGATTCCTATCGGGTTTCTTTAGATTCCGCGAAATTCTACAAGAAAGGGGATATCGCTAAAAGCATTGATTTCATTGCACAGGCAATAGGTAGTCTTGGTAAAAACCCGGAAAAAAAAGAACTCGCCCTTGCCCTAACAAACCTCGGGGAGGTCTATGAATATCACAGGCAATACGATTTGGCTATTTCTAATTTTAAGGATGCACAGGAAGCCTATAAAACCTTCAGGACAGCTTTATTACTAGGAAAGGCTTACATCCAAACACGCGATTATAAAAATGCGGCTTCAGAACTTCATCCTCTTGAGGAGGTAAATGGTGTGGTGCCCTTTCAAAAAATTGAGTTATATGAGTCGTTGGGGGATGTTTATAAGGGATTAGGTGAAACCCAAAAAGCAATAGCCTATTATCAGGAAGGTTTAAAAGTTGCCAATAAGAATCAGGTTAATCCAAAAATTCCCGATTTAAATTCTAAGATCGCAGATGCATATGCCCGGGATAACCGGCTGGAAGAAGCCGAAAGTTATTACGGTAATTCATTAGAACTTTCAAGTCAGCAGGCCCCTCAAAGAGCTATTCGGGAAAAGGAAAAAGTTGCTGATTTTTACAATAAGAAAAATCAGTATGACGATGAAATTAAGCTAAGGAAAAAGAGCCTGAATGAATTGCAGTCACTGCCCAGGACTGCTGCCAAGTCAGCCAGAACTCCAATTGAAGCAGATTCCATTACAGCACAAAGTATTAATTACAAAATTGCCAATGCCTATGTGGCTCAGGATAAATATGATGAAGCTATACCCTATTTGGAGGAGAGTATAAAGGAAGCGAATAATGAAAATGATCTAGTTATTCAAAAAGATGCTACACGTAAACTTTCTGAGGTCTACAGGGATAAAGGTGATTTTTCAAAAGCCTTTGAAACCTATCAGAGCTATGTTGCTATAGTAGATACACTTTATCTCAGAAAAGAACAGGAGATTTCACAAGCCTCAAGATTGAGTAGGGAAATTGCAACCGGACAAAGCAGAATTACGGGTCTGGAAAAAGAAAGGGAGCTTTCTCAGAGTAAGTACGATCTGGCACTAACAGAACAACAGCTGGCCCTTGAAAGTAATAAAAAACAAAAATGGATAATTTATTCGCTTATTTTCGGGATATTGCTTACCGCTCTGGCCGCCTACTTTTTTTACCGGAGTAATAAACAGCAACAGCTGGCTAATAACTTATTGGCGCTAAAGTCTTTGCGCTCACAAATGAATCCGCACTTTATCTTTAACGCCCTGAATTCTGTAAACAATTACATTGCTAAAAATGACGAACGCAGTGCTAATCGGTATTTAAGTGAGTTCTCTACCTTAATGAGGGCTGTGCTAGAAAATTCTGAAGAAGATGTTATTTCACTTTCAAGAGAATTGGAGCTGATAGAACTTTATGTGAAATTAGAACATTCTCGTTTTACTGAGAAGTTTGATTATGCTATAAATATTGATGAGCAAATTGATGCGGAGGCGTTTCAGATACCTCCTATGCTGCTCCAGCCCTATATAGAAAATGCAATTTGGCACGGACTTCGATATAAAGAGGAGAAGGGAACCTTAAGCATTGAACTCGTGCAAAAAGAAACAGATCTTATTGAAATCCGGATTACCGACAATGGGATTGGAAGAAAAAAGTCTAAGGAGTTAAAAACAAAAAATCAGAAAACCCAAAATTCTAAGGGGATGGGAAACATCAAAAAACGGATTGCGATTCTCAATACTATGTACAAAGACAAAGTATCTGTTTCTGTCAAAGACCTAAATAATGATGCCACAGGCACTCAGGTAATTTTAACCTTAAGAAAGGTGGTATGATACTAAAAGCAGTCATTGTTGAAGACGAAAGTAGCAGCAGGGAAATATTGCGTAACTACCTGGCAAAATATTGTAAAAATGTAGATGTTTTAGGCGAGGCGGCAAGTGTCAGGGATGGTATAGAACTAATTGCAAAAACTAAGCCCGATCTTGTTTTTCTTGATGTAGAAATGCCTTTTGGAAATGCCTTCGATTTGCTGGATCAATTACCTGATAGATCTTTCGAAACTGTTTTTGTAACCGCTTATAATTCTTATGCCTTGGAAGCATTAAACAATCATGCGGCCTATTATTTAATGAAGCCAATAAATATTGACGAACTTATTAAGGCCGTTTCTTATGTTGCTGAAATAAAAGAAAAAGAAAATGCAATGGAGGATAAGATTCTAAAGTCAAAAATGACTAAGGCTGAAGGCAAAATTACCTTACCCCAGCAAGATGGTTTTCAGGTATTAAATGTTTCTGATATCCTCTATTGCAAGGCTGACGATAATTACACTGAAATTTATCTGGAAAACAAGAAATTACTCGTAAGCAAGACCTTAAAATATTTTGAAGAAGCTCTTGCCGATTACCCATTTGCCCGAATCCATAAGTCCTACCTTGTAAATGTAAATGAGGTGATAAAATATAGAAAAGGTAAAGGAGGCAGTGTAATCGTATCTAATGGAAAAGAATTATTGGTTTCTGCTTCTAAGAAGAGACAATTATTATCGTATTTTGAATAACTTTCAGGGCTATAAACAAAACCTAAAGAATACAAATTGATATGATCATTAAAACCGTTAATGGAAAAACACCTCAGATAGGTGAGGATTGTTTTATCGCTGAAAATGCTACTATTGTGGGAGAAGTTACTATGGGCGATCAGTGCAGCATTTGGTTCAATGCTGTTGTAAGGGGTGATGTAAATAGTATTACGATGGGGAATAAGGTAAATGTCCAGGATGGGGTGGTTATTCACGGCACATATCAAAAATCGGCAACTACAATAGGTAACAACGTATCAATAGGCCATAATGCCCTGGTGCATGGTTGCACCATAAAGGATAATGTCTTAATAGGCATGGGCAGTATAGTAATGGACAATTGTGTGGTAGAAAGCAACAGCATTATAGCTGCCGGAGCTGTTGTGACTGCCGGGACCCATATTCCAGAGGGATCTGTTTTTGCCGGGATGCCCGCGAAAAAGATTAAAGATATCAGCGTGGAATTAAGTTCAGGGGAGATAGACCGCATAGCTAATAATTATGTAAAATATTCCGGGTGGTTTAAAGAAAATTAGTTTTAAGAGCGCAATTATCATTATTTTTATACACTCAAAAAACAGACTATAATGAATGCATTTATTTTTCCCGGACAAGGGGCTCAATTTCCCGGAATGGGACTCGATATGTATGAAAAATACAGCCAGGCTCAGGAACTATTTGAAAAGGCTAATGATATACTTGGATTTAACATAACGGATATTATGTTTGAGGGTTCCGCTGATGATTTAAAAGAAACCAAAGTTACGCAGCCTGCTATTTTCTTACATTCTGTAATATTGGGTAAGATGATGGGAAAAGATTTTAAGCCGGATATGGTTGCCGGGCATTCATTGGGTGAATTTTCGGCTTTG
>NZ_CAMYIP010000023.1 GCF_947258525.1 uncultured Eudoraea sp. | reverse complement strand
ACTTAAAAAAAGTGCCCTTTGAAAAAGCCCCTGCATATGGCGAACGTTTTTATTACAATACCAACTATGTTGAAAGAGGAAGGGATTATGTAGCCAGTCATTTTGGTCAGGAAATGGCCAATGCTATTTTAGAAGCGGATCCCGATCCTTCTCTGTGGATTGGACCACTGCGGTCGGAGTATGGCTACCATCTTGTGCTACTGATCGGAGAACAAGAGGGTCTTTATCCCGAATTGGAGGAAATAAAAGCACAGGTACTGCAAGATGCCCAATACGAGAGGAAACAGGAAATAAAGCAACAGAGTATTCAGGCTGTGATTGACAGCTATACTGTTGAAGTGACTTATGAGCGTCCCGAATTAAATTAGATTCTATGAACTGGAAAAGTAATTTCTTATTGGGTTTAATTTTCTCTTGCGGACTAACCGTTAGTACAGCCCATGAAGGTCGCCCCTTATTTGTTGAAATAATGGAAAAAGAGGCTGGAATATTTGAATTGCAGTACAAAATCCCGCTTACCATTCCACAATTCAACCTCCCGGATATTTTTCTTCCGGATTCATTTGAGGCGATTGACAAAATCACCCTTTATCAGACTTCAGGAGGATTTATTAAAAGGCAGAATTTTAAATCGGCATCAGCACTCAATAGTGGAGATATCCGTATTCAATACCCTGTGATGAATCCTTCCGTATCCTGTATTCTGAAGATTACACTGCTTAATGGCCAAAAATTCAATAAACTACTGGGGCCGGATGAACTGCTATGGACGGTTCCTGAGGAAGAGAGCTGGGCCGGGGTAGCCAGGCAATATACCCAACTTGGCATCCAACATATCCTGGAAGGCTGGGACCACCTGCTCTTTCTAATTTGCCTGATGCTGGTTGCAGGGGTAGGTAAAAAATTGTGGATTACCATAACCGGGTTTACCATTGCCCATTCTATCACTCTGGCATTATCAGCCCTTAATGTAGTGCGTTTGCCAATCCCTCCTGTTGAAGCCGTGATTGCCTTAAGTGTGGTTTACCTTGCCGTGGAAATAGCGCTGCAGAAAAAAGACTCCCTCACGTACAGGTATCCCATTACCGTTTCATCCTCATTCGGACTATTGCACGGATTCGGGTTTGCAGCTGTATTAGCGGAGATAGGATTACCACAACTAGAGATCGTAACCAGCTTGCTGTTCTTTAATGTTGGTGTGGAATTGGGGCAGATCATATTTGTAGTGGGGATACTTCTTCTCTGGATACTTATCCGCAAGATATTTATAGATAAAAACCTGGTCGCCAAACTGCAGTTCAATAGAATTAAACTTGAAAGGTTGGCCGCTTACTTCTGCGGATCAATTGCCAGTTTCTGGATGATTGAAAGACTGTATGGATTTATCATATGATACCAAAACATAGATTCTCCGAAACTTCAGTGAAGGAGTATCAAGAACTAGACTCAGGCTTGTTGTTGTAGCCCTCCTCCTGCAAGGATTTTAGTTTTCTTTTTTGCTCTAATAAGTATTTTGCGACGTCGCGCTGACCAAATTGTCTGGCGAAACTTAGTGCGTTTTGGCCTTTGTAGGTTGCATTAAGATCAGCGCCCTTTTGCACCAGGTATCGTGCCATTTCCAATCGCCCGTATTTTGCTGCGTACATCAAGGGAGTTTTATCCGCGCAAACGCCCTCGATGTTGGCGCCGTTTTCAATAAAATAGCGTAAAGATTTCATTGATTTTAACTTGATGCTTATGGCCAAATAATTATACTTTTTACTATCTCCTACTCCCACACACTCATTGATTCGATCTGCTGTAATTAAATCTCTCAAATTTTCAAGGCGGTCATACTTTATACTCCAGGCAATTTCATTAGTTAATTCTTGCCCATAAGATAAGCTGCCTATTGTGGTAATTAAGGTTATTAAAATCAGCTGTTTCAGAAGTGAATTCATGATTGGGATATAAAAGTTATTCCTCTTTTTGGCGATCTCACAATTCAAAACCGGGGAGCACATTACCATTTCAACTCCGCAGAGTAATAATATCTACCTTTTGCGAAAGGATATCAGCATTGATGCCCCTTTAAAAAGCGATTCGGTCTCTGCTGGTAGTTATATCACGGTAAATGATTCCATTTAACAGGATCATTTTTATAATTTCCTTAAAGATAATAAGAATTAAGTCCATCTAAAATGACCTTAAACAATAGTTAACATTTTTTGTTGTTGTGGATGTAATAAAACTTTGCCTCAAGATTTCATTGATTCTAAAATATCAGTTGTTGGAACCAATAGTAACAGTGGCATTACCCTCACCTGCCATTAACATTACCGCTATTTTTCCTTTTTCGGCAGCAAGGTGGCCACCTGTTCCTGCGGTAGTTGTAAAACTAATTGTGAAACCTTCGCTTTCCAGGGTTTCCTTATAATCCTGGAGCGCATTAGCAGGAACATTTTCGAAAATAACAACCCAGTTATCAGCGTCATCAACTTCTTGTGTAGTAACAGCTATTACGTCACCGAATTTAAATTCCGGTACTTCGCCGGGAGCCTCTTTGGGCCAGCTATTCATAGTTGCATCTGTGGTAAATGTACCTTCATCAGTCTTTATCACCACTTTTTCATCATCGATATCTACCTCAGCATCATCACCTAAAGACTTTTCTATGATCTTCTCACTGGTCTTTTCACTTGTTCTCTTACATGATTGAAATACAATTGATAGGCTTATCAGGCATACTAACATCATCACCAAATTGAAATGTAGGCTGTTGAACTTTTTCATCGGATTTATTTTTTGAATTAGAATGAATACTTTTTGTTTTCCCATGGCTTTTTGGGAACAAAGTCAAAAATAGAGCACCCAAATACCCTTTACAATGATGTAGGTCATCATCAGCAGATTGATTGATATTATGGCCAAACGACTTTAAAGAAAGTCTTTTTATTTTACTAAAGAATTATTCGGATTTCATTGGAAAATCATTTATGCTAACCCTCCTATTGGGGTCAAAAACGGAAACTTTTCTTTACAATCAATTTAATCTTGTTTTATGTACCAATCTATTGAAAGAAAAAGAAATTTATAAATACCTTTATAAAAATGAATACTCTGTTGATTACCTATTAAAAAATAGGCTGAATTGCAGGTAAAATTGAAAATAAAATTCTAAAACCGATACCTGAAAATATCATATGAAAGCACTTTTTTTTACCAGAGAATTTCCTCCTTATGTTTACGGAGGTGCAGGTGTCCATGTTGAGTATTTGGCTGCCGAATTAGCGAAACTTATGGAGCTTGAGGTGCGATGTTTTGGGGATCAGGATGAAAAGTCGGATAATTTATCGGTAAAGGGATTTCCTTATGACAATCCTGTTTTTAATAGCTCCAACGATAAACTTAAAGCCGTTTTAAAAACACTAAGTACATGTGTTCATATGAATGCAGATGACATAGATGCCGATATAGTGCATTGCCATACCTGGTATTCGCACTTTGCAGGCATAACAGCCAAACTGCTTTATGGAATTCCTTTGGTAGTAACAACACATTCCTTAGAACCATTAAGACCCTGGAAAAGAGAACAACTGGGGAAAGGGTACGACGCATCATTATGGATTGAAAAAACAGCTATAGAAATGGCGGATACAGTTATCGCAGTATCTTATGAGACAAAAGATGATGTCCTTAAATATTTTGATGTAGATAAGGAAAAAATAAAGGTCATATACAACGGAATAAACCTTAAGGAGTATGCAGTTACCAGGGAATCCGACGCACTGGATAAGTATAATATCGATAAATCAAAACCCTATGTACTTTTTGTAGGTAGAATTACAAGGCAGAAAGGGATCATACACCTTGTAAATGCAATTAAATATATAGACCCGGATACCCAGATTGTACTGTGCGCAGGAGCCCCGGACACCCCTGATATTGAGAAGGAAATGGAAGAAAGCGTTGCAGAAGTAAAGAAGATCAGGGATAATGTTATCTGGATAGCTGAAATGCTTGATAAAAAATCTGTTATACAGCTTTATTCCCATGCAGATGTATTTTGTTGCCCCTCTATTTATGAACCCTTCGGAATAATCAATATTGAAGCCATGGCCTGTAATACAGCTGTTGTAGCCAGTGCTGTTGGGGGAATAAAAGAAGTGGTGGTAAACGGTGAAACAGGAATCCTGGTACCTTTGGAACAACAAAATGTGGCTCCTTTTGAACCGGTGGATCCGGACAAATTTGCCCAAGATCTTGCAGAAGGCATAAATCTTG
>NZ_CAMYIP010000022.1:15609-30325 GCF_947258525.1 uncultured Eudoraea sp. | reverse complement strand
CTTGGGTCAAGCCCTGGCTAATTTCACAGCATTTTCCCAACCCGAGGCTTTTTTCCTGCTTGGTGGTTTGATGGGAAGTGGGAAATGGATAACCGAGCCACTCAAAAAATATTTTAATGATTATCTCCTGGAAGTCTACAAAGGTAAAGTGAAACTAATGTATTCAGGAATGAAAGGGAAGACAGCGGCTATTTGTGGTGCGGCTGCCTTAATTTGGGAGGATCACCAATAGAGTTGTTAAAGAAGTTCTAAATATTCCCTCTGCGCTACTAATCTTTCTATATTTGATCACCACCTTATAAAAAAACTATGCGTCATTATCTGGTACTCTTTATTGGGCTAATATTAAGTTTGCAATCCGTCTTAGCTCAGGTACCTAAAAAAAGCACCTCCTCAGACATTTATCATTCCTTGCAGAAATTAAATTTTCTGGGCTCTGCCTTGTATATTGCTGCACATCCTGATGATGAAAATACACGACTTATATCTTACCTTTCAAACGAAGTCAAAGCCCGGACCGGTTATTTATCTATTACTAGAGGTGATGGAGGACAAAATCTTATAGGAAAGGAACTTAGGGAATTATTAGGAGTTTTGAGGACGCAAGAATTATTGGCAGCCAGAAGCGTAGATGGTGGAAAGCAGTTTTTTACCAGGGCGAATGATTTCGGGTATTCCAAACATCCCTCAGAAACTTTAGAGATTTGGGATAAAGAGGCCGTTTTGGGAGATGTGGTATGGGTACTTAGGAATTTTAAACCCGATGTTATTGTAAACCGTTTTGATCACAGAACCCCCGGTTCAACACATGGACATCATACTTCTTCGGCTATGCTAAGTGTAGAGGCATTTGATCTTGTCAATGATGTAAATGCCTATCCTGAACAATTAGATAAAGTAAGTCTTTGGCAACCCAAAAGACTATTTTTTAATACCTCCTGGTGGTTTTACGGAAGTCCTGAAAACTTTGAAAAAGCCGATAAGTCTAAAATGATGAATTTAGATGTAGGAGTTTATTATCCAATGAAAGGGCTTTCTAACAACGAAATTGCGTCCATAGCCAGCAGTCAGCATTTGAGTCAGGGTTTTGGCAGATTGTCCAGTAGAGGCAGTCAGGATGAATATATAGAATTGTTGTCAGGGGATATGCCAAATGATAAATCCAATATTTTTGAAGGGATCAATACAAGTTGGTCAAGAGTCAAAGGAGGTGATGCTATTGGTAAAATATTGGTTGCAGTAGAAGAGAACTTTGATTTTGTAAATCCTTCAAAACACCTCCTGGAATTACTTGAAGCACATAAATTGCTTGTTAATATTGAGGATGATCATTGGAAACGCATTAAATTAAATGAACTTCAGGATATTATCCTCGAAGTTTGCGGACTTTACCTGGAAGCCTCATCTGCAGTGCCAAAAGCAGTTCCCGGAAGTAGTGTAACGATAAATATTGAGGCCCTTAACCGAAGTAATGCCGATATTTCATTTAATTCAGTTTCTCTCGCTTCAGAATCTTTTCCCCAGGATAAACTACGATTAGATAATAATAAAAAAAAGAATCTTGAATTAGATCTTGAGATACCCCAAGATCAACCCTATACAAGTCCCTATTGGCTGGCAGAAAAGGGAAGTCTGGGCATGTACAAAGTGAATCAGCCCGAAATAATAGGAAGTCCCGAAACCACGCGCCCTTTTCACGCAGAATTTGAATTGGAATTTGATGGCTATTCTATGAAAATCAATAAACCTGTAATTCATAGATATTCAAGACCCGACAAAGGAGAGCTCTATGTCCCTTTTGAGATTATACCGGAGGCCACTGCCAGATTTAGTGATAAGGTATTGATCTTTGCGGACGACGCCTCAAGAAAAATACCGGTAACTATTACTGCACATAAAAGCGGCCTTAAGGGAAAAGTACAACTGGGTCATAATAAAAACTGGGGTGTAGATAAGGAATTTATAGAATTTGAAATTGCCAACAAGGGTGATGAAAAGACCGTTATTTTTACTTTGACTCCCCCGTTACAGGAAGACCTATGTTTCATAACACCCATTATTCATATTGAAGACAAAGAATTGGATAAAGAGTTAATAGAGATAGCCTACGACCATATTCCAACACAAACGGTTTTGATTCCTTCCGAGGCCAAGGTTGTAAGGCTCAACATTCAGAAAGTTGGTGAACATATTGGTTATATAATGGGTGCAGGTGATGATGTTCCTGAAAGCCTTGAGCAGATTGGTTACACCATTCATCTTATAGACCCTAAAGAAATAGAATCTGGTTCTCTGGATAAATATGATGCTGTGGTTACAGGGATCAGAGCTTATAATGTAATTGAAGAATTGAAATTTAAACAGCGATATTTACTGGAATATGTTGAAAATGGCGGGAATCTCATCATACAATATAATACTGCCGGGCGAAGGGACACGGCTTTTAAAGACCTGGCCCCCTACCCTCTAAAAATTTCCAGGAATAGAATTACCAATGAAGATTCTGAGGTAAAAATTCTTGCTAGTGACCATTCAGTTGTTAATTTTCCAAATACAATTACCGATCAGGATTTTGAGGGCTGGGTACAAGAGAGAGGACTTTACTTCCCGGGTGAATGGGATCCAAAATTTACCCCAATACTGCAAATGAATGACAAAGGAGAATCTCCAACTAATGGAGCACTGCTTGTTGCCCCATATGGTGATGGAAATTATATATATACCGGGATTAGCTTTTTCAGGGAACTTCCGGCCGGTGTTCCCGGAGCATATAAGCTATTTGCTAATATTTTATCGATGGGCAAAGAGCGAATGAATAACAGTACGGATATAAAAGGTAAATGATACCAGAAAAATTAAACTGGAAAAAGGAATATACTTTAGTGTTGGTTCTCAACACTATTTACATTGTCGTATTTTACTTTGTAATGACCACATACAGCTAATATGGGGAAACTAGACTGGTTTATTCTTGGCGGAACCCTATTATTTATAGTGGTTTACGGTGTATGGAAATCCAGAGGCAATAAAGATGTTAGTGATTATGTGCTTGGAGGGAACCAGGCCAAATGGTGGACGATTGGTCTTTCCGTGATGGCTACACAGGCAAGTGCAATTACTTTTCTCTCCACCCCCGGTCAGGCGTTTCACGATGGAATGGGTTTTGTTCAATTCTACTTTGGCCTTCCATTGGCCATGATAATCATATGTGTAGTCTTTATCCCCTTATATCACAAACTTAAAGTATATACCGCCTACGAATTTCTTGAAAGAAGGTTCGATCTTAAAACCCGCTCACTTGCCGCCATTTTGTTTTTAATACAACGGGGTCTGGCGGCAGGAATTACTATTTTTGCGCCCTCCATAATACTCTCTGCCGTGCTTGGTTGGGATTTAAAAACTTTGAACATAATTATAGGCTCTTTAGTGATTATTTACACTGTTTCCGGAGGCACTAATGCGGTAAGTGTTACCCAAAAGCAACAGATGTTTGTAATAATGACAGGGATGTTTATAGCCTTCTTTTTTATTCTGGGTTATTTACCTGCAGATATCTCATTTACTAAAGCCCTAAAAATTGCAGGGGCCAGTGATAAACTTAATATCCTTGATTTTAGTTTAGATACGCAAAGCAGGTACACATTCTGGAGTGGAATTACCGGGGGAATGTTTCTGGCCCTGGCATATTTCGGAACGGATCAAAGTCAGGTTCAGCGGTATCTATCAGGGAAATCTATCAGGGAAAGTCAGCTAGGCCTAATTTTTAACGGGATCTTTAAAATACCCATGCAATTTTTTATTCTCCTGGTTGGTGTTATGGTTTTTGTATTCTATCAGTACAATCCATCACCATTAAATTTTAATCCTGCGGCAACCAATGCCATTATGCAATCTTCATATGCCGAAGATTACCAAATATTGGAAGAGGGTCATAAAAATTTGGAAATAGAAAAGAAAACTGCCCAGGATCAGTTTTCTGCGGCCTTAGACTTGGACGATCAGGATGCTACATCCAAGGCCCAAAACGAAATGCTCTTAATAATTGAAAAGGAAAAAAACAACAGGGAAGCAGCAAAAGCCATGATTAAAAAGGCAGACGACCTTGTAGAGACTAATGATAAGGATTACGTATTTATTCACTTTATCTTAAATTATCTGCCAAGAGGACTAGTAGGTCTTTTATTGGCTGTAATTCTATCTGCAGCCATGTCTTCCACTGCCTCAGAATTAAATGCACTTGGAACAATTACTGCGTTGGACCTTTATAAAAGGAATAAAAAGGAAGAATTTTCACCTGAACATTACGTCAAAATATCGAAGTTATTTACTTTGCTGTGGGGAATCATAGCCATTGTGATTGCATGTGTAGCAAACCTGTTTGATAATTTAATACAGTTGGTAAATATCATAGGCTCTATTTTCTATGGCAATGTTTTAGGAATATTTTTACTGGCCTTCTTTTTCCAGTTTGTAAAAGGAAACGCAGTTTTCATAGCAGCAATTATTACTCAAATCGTTGTAATTCTAGTCTGGTATTTAGATTGGATGTCATATTTGTGGTTAAATGCATTTGGATGTGCTCTGGTAATTATGCTGGCTTTCGTGCTCGAATCATTTGACAGGCTCCATATGACTCCTCCAATAAAGCGGGTATGATATTCATTCCTCATATTTACTACTGAAAATAATACATGATCACAGGGTTTGAAAAAAACAAAAACCCCAACCATTTAAGGTCAGGGTTTTAGAATATGTTAATTGCTATAATGTTATAATGCGCCCCACTCTTTAAGCGAGTCTTTATTCATTTTTACATAATCTGCATTGCCTGCCGCTTCAGCTACTGCCAAAGATTTCTTGGCCGCTTCAATAGCTCCTTTTGTATCACCCATTTTGGCGTAAATAAGAGATTGTCTTCTCATCATCCAAAATGCTTTGTCATTCATAGAAACCGCTTTGTCAATCCATTCCTTAGCTTTTGCAAGGTCTTTTCCCTCTTCATGATAATAAGATGCCGCTGCAAAATAATCGTTAGCAGATGGTCCGTTCATGACAGTTTCAATACTCTTAACCGCCTTTGCAGCGGTTGGTACTTCAAAAGCAACACCTACATATGTTTTTTCCCACATCATTCCAAGTGTAGCTCCGTTATTGTGCAATTCATCAATACTCATAGTAAAGGATTCTACATTCGAAGGCATATTATAAACCTCAACAGTAGTCTTGGCTGCTACTTTAGAATCATCCCAATTCTGAGGAGTACCCCAATTGTTGGTATCAGAATAGAAAACAACTTCCCAGGAAGTTAGTCCGGGTTTTGTAAATATTGCGTAGGATCCGGCCTTTACTTCCTGGCCGGCAATAGTTACGTCATCGCCAAAAGTTATCATCGAATTTTTGTTAGCCCCTGTTCTCCATAATTTATCATAAGGAACAAGATCACCAAAAATAGTTCTTCCGCGCATAGAAGGTCTTGAATACTCTACGCTCACATCAGTCAATCCAACGGTTTGCATGATTTTTCCAGATGGACTGGGTGCAGGTGTTGATATTTGCCCATTCAAAGAAACGGACGCAATAACAACACAAAGTAATAGTGTAAGTTTTTTCATTATTTATTAGGTTTTATAGTTCTGACAAAGCTAAATATAATGGTCTATTTCCCTTGTTAACAAATCCTTAAATAATGTCTACCCTATTAGTTGAGAATAAATGGTTTTGATATTGTTTCACCCTGCAGATAAAAAGTTAAATAATATACGGCACTTCCCAACCCACTTAGATCTATACTATTATTTTCAATTAAATTTCCCGGTGTATGCCTTACTCTTTTACCGGTAATATCAAAGATTGATCGTCCAAACAAGGGTGCATTTGAATTGAGATCGTATTGAAGTTCCTGTGATCCGAACATTCTGTAAATAATTAATTCATCGTCTGAATTTCCTAAATCTTGTGGTATTTCTATTGGTAACTCTTCATTTTGCTGAATTGTATCGTTGGTATTAAATTCATATAGCTGTGAAGGGAGCGATATGGTAGGAAAATTGTTTTGGTAACGCTCGGAAGATATATAGTAGGTATTAGCATCGGAATAGGTAATTCCTTCTACCTGTGAAAACCCAATTCCTAAATCTATCTTTTCCTCATTGCCATTAAACGAAAAATTGGAGGAAGGTTCGTCAATCCGAACAATAAAAGGTTGCAATTGAGGTGAATAACCCAGTAACATTATGACATTAGAAGCTTTATTATATGTGGCTCCTGTAATCAGTCCTGAGACATCATAAAAATCCATATTTGTAGCTGAATATGATCCCGGAACCTTTGGAATGGAATATACCACGGTGCCATTTGATTGCCATTGTTTAGTAAAGATCAGCAACTGATCATTAAAATCGACCAGGGCTTCTGCATCCCAATCAGAATTCTGAGTCTCCGAATAATCCGTTTGATCCTCATATGTAAAATTTATTATCTCTGCATTTACGCTAGTTAAATTATCAAACTCAGACTTTATTATTCTGTATATGCGAAGGTCCTGCCTGTTACCGCCATTATTTCCAAAGTCACCAATATAAATATAGGTGTCATCCTGTGTAATATCTTCCCAGTCAATATTTGTCGCATTATTTATCGTGATTATGCGGAGAATTTGGGCGCTCAGGGTATCTAGTTCATACAATTGTGGTAAATTTCCTGAATCATTATGTGTTATGAGTCTGCCATTGTAATAAATAAGACCCGAGGATTCCAGAACATTTTCTGGTAAAGTCCCTATAAGCATGGTATTAACCTGTGCGTTTAAGAAAACGACAGGTAGAAAAAAGCTTATAATAGTTAACTTGAAAATCATGACACTTAGCTCCTGAAATATACAAAAATCACTTAGTGAACTAAAAATTTCCCGACCACAAGAGCTATTCCGCCACTGTATGGGATCATACTGCCCAGAGAATTGTTGTAAACTCGACTATTTTTACTATTTGTTTAACATATTTAATTTTTTATTAAACATATTTGCATCTAATTTTGTAAAAAACACTTTAATGAAGTTATACCAGCTGCATTCCAGACAATACTTGCCTATTACACAAAAGGAGGCATGGGCCTTTTTATCAAATCCTGCAAACTTAAAAGTTATTACACCAGGCCACATGGGCTTTCATATATTAGATGGGGCCGACAAGGATATGTTTCCGGGTCAGATTATTCAGTACAAAGTTTCCCCGTTTCCCGGAATTACCACCAAATGGGTTACCGAAATTACCCATGTAAAGGAAGGTGAATACTTTGTAGATGAACAAAGGTTTGGACCCTATGCGTTGTGGCATCATAAGCACTTTATAAAACCTATTGAGGGAGGAGTGGAAATGGAAGATGTTATTGATTATAAGCTTCCTTTTGGAATTTTAGGTCAGCTCACCCATCCCTTTTTAGTTAAAAAGCAATTGAAAAAAATATTTGCTTACCGCGAAGAAAAGCTGGAGGAACTATTCGGGCGTATGAATGATTCCTCAAACGAATTAAGCATGAAATCTATTTAATTATGAAAAAAAATCTATTGTTGATCGGAGGATCTTATGGTATTGGTTTATCCATAGTAAAACAATTACAGGAAAGTTTTACAATATATGTAGCATCAAGGAGTAAGGAAGGTTTAGAAGACCTGAATGTAAAACATATTACATTCGACGCGTTGACTGACTCATTAGATCCCTCTCAACTTCCCGAAGAACTTCACGGATTTGTATATTGTCCCGGCAGTATAAACCTAAAACCGCTAAAAATGCTTAGTATGGCCAACTTTGAGGAAGATATGCAACTTAATTTTTTTAGCATGGTAAGGGTTGTTAAAGACATAATCGGTAAAATGGCAGATAATTCAAGTATGGTTTTCTTTAGTACAGTTGCTGTAGGGACAGGAATGCCCTTTCATACAAGTGTCTCCGCTGCGAAAGGAGCTATAGAAGGGTTTGTAAAATCTCTTGCCGCAGAATATTCCCCGAAAATTCGTACTAATGTCATTGCACCTTCACTTGTAGATACGCCATTGGCAGGTCGCTTATTGAACAATGATCGAAAAAAAGAAAGTATGGCGGAACGTCATCCGCTCAAACGAGTTGGTACTCCTGAAGATATTGCAAATATCGCCGGGTTTTTGTTAAGTGATAAAAGCGGTTGGATAACAGGTCAAGTCGTTGGGGTTGATGGTGGACTATCTACACTCAATATTAACTAAATGCCACAAAAAATAAGTATTTTTTGGTTTCGCAGAGACTTAAGACTGCATGATAACGTTGGGCTTTACCATGCCCTTAAAGGAAATCACCCGGTTTTACCAATATTTATTTTTGATACTGAAATACTTCAATCACTTCCTGAAAATGACGCCAGGGTATCATTTATTTATGATTCCTTGCAGGAAATACGAAAACAGCTGACTGAGCATTACCAAAGTTCAATAGGTATCTATTTCGGCAATCCTCTGGACATTATTAAAACCCTAATTGCTGAATACGATGTTCAATCTGTTTATACAAATAGGGATTATGAGCCCTATGCCCGGAAAAGGGACAGGGAGATTGCACAGACATTAAAACTATCCAATATCGAATTCAAAACTTTCAAAGACCAGGTAATCTTTGAAAAGAATGAAGTTGTTAAGGATAATGGTGAGCCCTATGTGGTTTATACACCCTATATGCGGAAGTGGAAACAAAAATTCCATTTAGATGAGCCGGTTATGCTTTATGACTCTGAGTCGTTGTTAAACAGGATGCATAAGAAAACAGATTTACCAAATCTGGCACTGGAAGAGATAGGCTTTAACAGATCTGATATAAAGGTCCCCGCCTATGAAATTTCTAAATCATTATTAAATTCATACGAGAAAACAAGAAATTTTCCGGCTATAGAAAAAGGAACTTCTAAACTGGGCCCGCATCTGCGATTTGGAACCGTTTCTACAAGACAGATAGTATTAAAAGCAATGAACATTAAGAATGAAACATTCTTAAATGAATTGATTTGGCGCGAATTTTTTATGCAAATTCTTTGGCATTTTCCGCATACTGTGCATAAAGCTTTCAAACCAAAATATGACAGGATTCCATGGCGGAATAATGAAAGTGATTTTGATAAGTGGAAAAATGGGGAAACCGGATACCCCCTTGTTGATGCAGGAATGAGAGAACTTAATTCTACGGGATTTATGCACAACCGGGTACGAATGCTGGTGGCAAGTTTTCTTTGTAAACATTTATTAATAGACTGGCGCTGGGGTGAAGCCTATTTTGCTTTAAAACTATTAGACTTTGAATTAAGCAGTAATGTTGGAAACTGGCAATGGGCAGCAGGCAGCGGCGTGGATGCTGCTCCTTATTTCAGAATCTTCAATCCCATTACACAAGTCGATAAATTTGATAAACAAAAAGAGTATATAAATAAATGGGTGCCAGAGCTGCAGGAATTGACTTATCCACAAATGATGGTAGATCATAAAATGGCACGTGAGCGCTGTCTGAAAACATACAAGGAAGCACTGAACTAAGTTGAATTAGTCCTTAGTTCTTAGGTGTTTTATTTTTTAGTAATCTAGAATACATTACACAGTAAAAAGATGTATTTTTAGTGAATTGATTACCAACTCTTATAACATTTAAAACACATGAGAATAATATTCTTTGGAATATTGCTTGTTTTGAGCTCCCTTGTATCAGCTCAAAAAATTAGTAATAGCAAAAAAGCAGTTCTTCAATCGATTGAAAAACACAATACAGAGTTAATTGCGATTAGTGATTCAATTTGGGCTCTTGCCGAAACAGCCTTTAATGAAGATCAATCTTCTGTTATATTGGCAGATTATGCAGAAAAGAATGGTTTTACGGTTGAACGCGGAGTTTCAGGAATGCCAACGGCCTTTATTGCAACTTACGGATCAGGTAAACCCGTAATTAGTATTTTAGGTGAATTTGATGCCCTTCCCGGAATTTCTCAAAAGGCCCAGCCAACTAAGGAAGCATTAAATGAAGGTGCGGCCGGACATGGTTGCGGGCATAATTTATTTGGAACAGCGAGTCTCGGAGCTGCTGTGGCAGTAAAAGAGCTTATGGAGGAGGGTAAAATAAAAGGAACCGTTAAGTTTTTTGGCACACCGGCTGAAGAAAAATACTTCGGAAAGGTTTGGATGGTACGCGACGGTTTATGGGATGATGTAGACGTTAATTTAAGCTGGCATCCGGCAGACAATACTGAAGCAGACGCTCAAAGTACGCTTGCACTGGTTGATTTTAAAGTTGAATTCTTTGGCCAGGCGGCACATGCGTCCTCTGATCCGTGGAATGGAAGAAGTGCTTCCGATGCTTTAGAAATCTATACTACGGGAATTAATTACTACCGCGAACATATTAAGCCAACTGTACGCATTCATTACCATATACAAGATGGTGGGCAGGTTGTTAATGTTGTGCCGGATTATACCAAACTTTGGGTTCGGGTAAGGGACTCCAAGCGAAGCGGAGTTATGCCGGTTTACGAAAGGGTTATGAAAATGGCAGAAGGGGCAGCAATAATGGCGAATGTGGATTATAAAATTTCACTGATCTCGGGAATTTATGAAGTATTGGTAAACAGATCCGGGGAAGAGGTCATGCAAAAAAATTTAGAATATTTAGGTGACATATCCTATTCTGATGAAGAGCAGGCTTTTGGTAAAAAGATTCAGGAGATTACAAAAAAGCCTCAGATCGGAATGGATAGTAAAATAAGTCCGCTTAAGGAGACCAAGGAAAATCCCGGGGGTGGGTCAACAGATGTTGGCGACGTAAGCTGGAATGTTCCGAACATCAATCTAAGTGTAACCACGGCACCAAAAGATACGCCCTGGCATTCGTGGGCGGTTGTTGCATGCGGCGGAATGAGTATTGGCCATAAAGGCATGACTTATGCGGCTAAGGCTTTGAGCATGACTGCTGTTGATCTTTTCGAGGATCAGAAATTAATTGAAAAAATTAAAAAAGAGTATAATGAACGGAAGGGTGATGAGGTTTATGAAGCCAATATACCTCCCGGCCCGCCTCCCGTAGGAGATAATTAATAATAACGTTTAAATAATCCTAAAAAATTATGGCAGAAAGAGAAATAGTAAAAGAATATACAAACGGTGATTTCACGGTGGTATGGAAACCAAAGAAATGCATCCATTCGGCAATATGTGTGAATACTTTACCGAAAGTTTATGATCCCAATAAAAAACCGTGGATTGAACCAAAAAACGCCTCTATCAATGAATTAAAATCGCAAATAGATATATGTCCTTCAGGGGCACTAACTTATTATATAAAAGGAGAAACAGAAAATTTAGAAGATATGTCAGATAATACACGAGTAGAAGTAATGGCTAATGGGCCACTTTTGGTCCATGGAACTTTAGAAGTAAAGGATGCCAGTGGTAAGTCAGAAAGTAAAAGCGGGGTAACTGCATTATGCCGATGCGGCGCATCAGTCAACAAGCCTTATTGTGATGGAGCTCATAAGAAAATTGACTTCGTTGGATAAAATAAGTGTTATGCATTTATAATGGAGCTATATGAAATTGAAAGCCATATTATTAACTAATTCTGATTATTATGAGTTCAATTTTTAATAAAATCCTGCTAATACTTATTATTATGGGGCCGGCACAAATTTTTGGACAGTCAACTGAGCTTAAATCAATGCTGGAAATTTTTTCAATCGACAGCGGAGAGCGAAAAGTGATTTACGAAGAAAAGGCACACTTTGAAGCGCCTAACTGGAGTACCGATGGAAACTACTTAATTTTCAATCAAAATGGACTCCTATACAGAATAAAAACAGATGGCAGTTCCAAGGAACAACTAGATACAGGAACCGCAGTAAAATGCAATAATGACCACGGAATATCTCCGGATGGTACCATGCTGGCTATTAGTAACAATGATCCCATAGAGGGGGTAGAATCCGGTACATCAAGGATCTATACATTACCCATTGAAGGAGGTGTTCCTAAACTTGTGACATTAGAATATCCTTCCTACTGGCATGGATGGTCTCCGGATAGTGATGCAGTTGTATATACCGCACGACGCAATAATAATTATGATATTTATAGAATTTCAATTCATGGAGGTGAAGAGGAACGCCTCACGGACAGCCCCGGGCTAGATGATGGCCCGGAATATTCCCCTGATGGTACCTACATTTACTACAATTCAATGCAATCCGGTTCTATGGAGATTTGGAGAATGAAAGTTGATGGAAGTGAAAAAGAGCAATTAACGAACGATGCATATTCTAACTGGTTTGCACATCCATCACCGGATGGTAAATATTTTGTTTTTATTTCCTACCTGCAAGATCAGGGAGACCGTCATCCTCCCTTAAAAGATGTGGCATTGCGTCTTTACGATCTTAATACTAAGGAAATTAAAAGTCTTTGCTCTTTTACAGGCGGACAGGGAACTATCAATGTCCCTTCCTGGTCACCCGATAGCAAACACTTTGCATTTGTATCCTATGAAAATCAATAATCCATTATTTTAAACACCCATAAAACATCCAAAAACCATTTCAATGAAAAAACTTACACTCTTACTTTTCATATGCTATTTTTCAAATTCATATGCTCAGGACTTTGATTTTCAATACGACCATTATTCTTTCGTAGTTACCGATCTTAAGAAAACAGGAGATTTCTATGCCAACATCTTAAGACTAAAAGAAATACCACATCCGTCTGCATCAAAGGGGTTTCGCTGGTTTAGCATTCATGGAAATTCTCAACTTCACCTGATAGAAAAAGATTCCGTTATCAGACAAAATAATAAAAGTATCCATCTGTGCCTTGCAACCAAAAACCTGGATGGTCTTATCACCTATCTGGAAGAGAAAAATGTACCCTATTGGGATTGGCCCGGTAAAAAGAATGCTGTTACGGACCGCGCTGATGGAGTTAGACAGATCTATATTAAAGATCCCGAAGAAAATTGGGTTGAAATTAATACTGCAACCCACGACTAAAAATATTCTATTACTATTGAAATCGATATTTAGAAGCACGTTATATAATAAATAAAATATCAAAACTTACTACAATGAGCAGCCCTGTTAAGCGCATTTTTCCGCTGGGTTTCCCATGGGAAACGCAAGACCCTTTTTTGTTCTGTGTTTATCATTTAGATCACTATCCAAAAGGAAATAATGCAATGGAACCCGATGTTTCCCTTGAAGGGCGTAACCTGGGTAATGACTTTGTTATAAAAGATGGTTGGAGAATGTATCACGGTCATACCATCCCGGGGTTTCCCTATCATCCGCATCGCGGATTTGAAACGGTTACAATTGTGAATAAGGGCTTTTGTGATCATTCAGATTCATTAGGAGCTGCCGGCAGATTTGGACAAGGCGATGTGCAATGGATGACTGCGGGCAGGGGTGTACAACATTCAGAAATGTTCCCTTTGCTGAATACTGCTCAGGATAATCCGTTAGAATTATTTCAAATTTGGATCAACTTGCCCAAAGCAGATAAATTTGTTGAACCTGATTTCAAGATGCTCTGGCATGAAGATATTCCCCTTGTTCAGATAAATAATACTACAATAAAAATAATTGCCGGAAACTTTGAAGGAACACCTGCGTTGGAGCCGGCACCCAATTCGTGGGCAGCAAATACAGATAATGAAGTGGCCATCTGGAATATTCATATGGATGAAAACGAAACGTTTAATTTACCTCCGGCATCTGCAAATTTAAACCGTACCTTGTATTATTATGAAGGCGATGAGGTTAAAATCGGAGAGCAATTGATTAAACCAGATCATGGTGCAGAACTTATTTCAGAAACTGAAATTACTATTGAAAATGGTAGTAAGAAATCACACTTTTTGTTACTTCAGGGAAAACCGATTAACGAGCCGGTAGCAAAGTATGGTCCCTTTGTCATGAATACTCAGATGGAAATTCAGCAGGCTATGGAGGAATACAGGCTTACCCAATTTGGAGGCTGGCCATGGCCGCATGCAGACAATGTACATCCAAGGGAAAAAGGCAGGTTTGCAAAATATCCTGACGGAGAGGTTGTAGAACCCTAAAAAGGTGAATATTTTAGCAGCTTCTGGTTATTTAAACCTTTGCTTCAATAGAAGTTCTTATTTATCCTATAGAAAATCCCGGTGCCAGTAAATTATCTGCTTTGCCCGGATGACGCTTCAGATATGCAGCAACAAAAGGACATAAGGGTGCCATTTTGAATCCGTTTTCTTTAATATATTCAAGGGTTTTAGACACAATAAGTGACCCAAGACCCTTTCCTTCTAATGAACGAGGTACTTCTGTATGGGTTAGATAAATGACATTATTTTTGGTCCGGATATATTCTATAAATACTGTTTCCTCCTCTATTTGTAGTTCAAATCTTTTCTTTTGACCAGATTCGTTGTTAATAAGGGGTAGTTTTTTCCAAACCGGATTTTTCATTTACAAGATCTTTATATTACCGTGAATTCGTTGAATACTGAAGACTAATTCTTTATTATATCCTTTCAATCCTTGCGCCAATAGCTTTCAGACGATTATCAATATCTTCATACCCTCTGTCTATCTGTTCAATATTGTGTATGATCGACGTTCCTTTTGCGCATAGAGCTGCGATTAAAAGGGATACTCCGGCTCTGATATCAGGGGAGACCATTGT
>NZ_CAMYIP010000022.1:2955-15599 GCF_947258525.1 uncultured Eudoraea sp. | reverse complement strand
TTATCGACAAAAAACAAGCGGCTTTCAAACATTTTCTGATGGATGAGTACTTCTCCCCTAGCCTGGGTAGAAATTACAAGGATAATACTTAACAGATCAGGAGTGAGTCCGGGCCAGGGTGCATCTGAAATTGTTAATATAGACCCGTCAATATAATTATGGATTTTATAACCATCATCATGTGCAGGAATATAAATATCGTCTCCCTTTTTTTCCAAAGAAATACCAAGTTTTCTGAAAACAGATGGGATCTGGCCAAGGTCGTCCCAGCTAACATTCTTGATAGTTAATTCACTTTTGGTCATTGCTGCCAATCCTATCCAACTACCAATTTCTATCATGTCTGGTAGCATGGTATGCTCTGTGCCCTTCAATTTGGACGCACCATCAATTACCAATAAATTAGAACCAATGCCGGAAATCTTTGCTCCCATCCTATTTAGCATCTTGCACAATTGCTGTAGGTAAGGTTCGCATGCAGCATTGTATATAGTCGTTTGTCCTTCCGCCAGAACGGCTGCCATAACTATATTCGCCGTACCTGTAACTGAGGCTTCATCCAAAAGCATATAAGTACCTTTAAGCTTTTTTGCTTCCACCCCATAAAAGTGCTCCTCTTTATTGTATCGGAATCTTGCACCCAGTTTAATAAATCCCTCAAAATGGGTATCTAATCTACGTCTGCCAATCTTATCACCTCCCGGCTTGGGAATATATCCCTGGCCATATCTTGCCAGCAACGGGCCAACCAGCATTATAGAGCCTCTTAATCCCCTGCCATCAGATTTAAATTGTTCAGATTGCAGATAGGACAGATTAATATCATCTGCTTTAAAGGAATAGGACCCTTTGCCTTTTTTTTGAATTTTTACCCCCAGGTCTTCTAACAGGGAGATTAGTTTATTGACATCGAGTATATCCGGAATGTTGTGAATAATCACTTCATCAGGGGTGAGTAATACTGCGCAAAGAATCTGCAGTGCCTCATTTTTTGCGCCTTGTGGAGTTATTTCTCCGTGAAGTTTATGGCCGCCCTCAATTTTAAATGTACCCATTTAAGGAAGAAGTATTAATATCGTTTTTTACCTCTGCCAGAATTTCGCTGACTCTTTTTTGAAGAACCAGACCTGTTGGATTTTGAAATCCGGCTTTTAAGAAACTGTCCGCTATCAGTAAGACTGACACCATCAGATGCTAAATCTATTTTGCCATCACTAAGTTCATAAAGGTGTTTAAAAATTGCCTTATCCTCTACAGTATCCTTATTCCAATTAAGGTAACACTTCTTCATGTGATTTGCTATAGCATATTCTAACCCTGCCCTTTTATCGCCTTCATCCCATCCAATGGCCACATCGATCATACGCTTAATATTATTTCCGTAAAAGCGGTATTTAGGATGATTTTGCGGATATTCCAAAGGATCAGGCCTTGCCTGTAGCATTTCCTTTGAAGTTATGGGAAAAGGTGATTCAACATCCAACTTAAAGTCGGACATAATAAATAATTGATCCCAAAGTTTATGCTGGAAATCGGGCACATCTCTCAAATGCGGTTGGAGGTTACCCATAACGCTAATTATAGCCTTAGCCACCTTATTTCTCTTTGCATCGTCTTCTATGGAAACGGCGTGATCCACCATTTTCTGAAAATGGCGGCCGTATTCGGGAATAATGAGCTTTTCGCGCTCAGTATTGTACTCTAGGTTTTCTACTGGATTCAAATTTCTATGTAATTCTGATTAAAAATATGTAAAGGAAGTATATCTATAACGGCGGCAAATTAGGAAAATTATCCCAGTTATGCCAGTTTATAACGATATTACGCCCTCAACAAGGCCAACTTCTTTATATTTTTCTATAACCTCATCAGGATTTGCAAGATTTACCATAATTGAAAGACTGGTGTATTTACCCTTGCTGGATTTTCTGGATTCAATTACGGCCCCCGTATTATCAAATATTACCTCTATTTGAGTGATCTTATCGCGATCTGTGGGAACTATAAATTTATATAGGTAATCTGCAGGCCAACTATTACTTTTAAGCAATTCTTCTTTGAGTCTAAGATAAAATTCGTCTGATTTCTCAGTATCCATTTAAAAGTTTTTACAAATATAAAGCTTCATAATCAATTTTTTATGCTTGCCCGCATTGATTACTTTTGTTATTATAAAATTTAATGTTTGAAATCGCAAAAGGTAGTTATTACAGGAGGGCCGAGCACGGGTAAAACGGTTATAATACAACAACTTGAATCCTTTGGTTATTACTGTTTTCATGAGATAGTGAGAACTATGACTCTTGAGGCCAAACAAAAGGGCAACCCTGAATCATTTGTCTCAAATCCGCTTGCCTTTGTTAAAGATCCTTATGAATTTAACCAAAGGATTCTCAGCGGGAGGATAGATCAGCATAGCAAATCTGTTAACATTAATAATCCTTATGTTTTTTTTGATCGCGGTATCCCGGATGTTTTGGCTTATATGGATTATTTTAACCAAAGTTACACCCCCGATTTTGAAGAAGCATGTTCCACCAGGAGATATGATAAAGTTTTAATCCTGCCACCCTGGGAAGAGATATATGTAGCAGACAATGAAAGATTGGAAAGCTTTGAGGAAGCTATTGAAATTCACGAACACTTAAAAAATACCTATTTGAGATATGATTATGATCCGGTCCTTATCCCAACTGGTACCGTGAAAGAGCGAATAACTTGTGTATTAAACGCGCTGAAGGAAAATTTTTAATGAAGAACCCGCGGGAAATCTTAAGAAAATATTGGGGCTATGAAAATTTCAAGGCATCTCAAAAGCCTATTATAGATGCTGTTTTATCTGGCAAAGATGTGCTTGCTCTTTTACCTACCGGTGGAGGCAAATCTTTGTGTTATCAAATTCCGGCCATGGCCAATGAGGGGTTATGTATTGTTGTTTCACCCTTAATAGCACTTATTCAAAACCAGGTTCAACAATTAAAGGCTTTGGGGATTAAGTCCATTGCTTTAACCGGAGGTATTTCCAAAGAAGAACTAAATAATCTGTTAGACAACTGCGTGTATGGGAATTATAAATTCTTATACCTATCTCCTGAACGTCTCCAACAGGAAATTGTAAAGGACAGGATTGCCCAAATGCAAGTTAGCCTTTTAGCAATAGATGAGGCACATTGTATATCTGAATGGGGAAATGATTTTAGACCAGCCTACTTAAATTGTGCTCTTTTGCGGGATATAAAGCCAGAAGCTCCCTTAATTGCTCTTACAGCTACAGCAACGGCAAAAGTTGCACATGATATTACTGAGAATCTTCAGTTTAGAGAATATCAGATTTTCAAAGATTCATTTAACAGGAAAAATATTTATTTTGGGGTCATTTGGGAAGAGAATAAGCAAAAGCGCCTGATTGAATTGTGCGAGAATTCGGATAATAGTGCAATCGTTTATGTACGCAGCAGAAGAATGACACAGGTACTTACTGCTTATTTAAACAAAAAGAATATATCCGCGACCTTTTATCACGGAGGTATTCCAAAGGAGGAAAAGGAGAAGAAACTAAATTCATGGCTCAATAATGAGGTAAGAATTATGGTGGCTACAAACGCGTTTGGAATGGGAATCGATAAAGCCGATGTATCCTTAGTAGTTCATTATCAAATACCGGAAAGTCTGGAAAACTACTACCAGGAAGCAGGAAGAGCGGGTAGAAATGGTCTGCCGGCAAAGGCGATTTTAATAACTAACAAAGAGGATGAAATACAACTCAAAAATCAATTTTTAAAGGTATTGCCTGATATCTCGTTTTTGAAACTACTATATAATAAGCTCAATAATTATTTTCAAATACCCTATGGAACTTTGCCTGACGAAACTTATCCGTTTCGATTTGAAGAATTCTGCGACCTCTATCAGCTCAATTCGCCTATGGCATATAATGGCTTGCGCATACTTGATCAGAATTCTGTAATATCCCTATCTCAAAATTTTTCGCGAAAAACAACAGTACAATTTTTGGTTTCTAAAAACCGCCTTTTAGACTATTTGGAAAGACATCAGAGTCTTGCGTCCATGGTTCAAACCATTTTAAGGACATATGGAGGAATTTTTGATTTTGAAACAAAAATAAATACGCTGCTAATTTCAAAAAAAACTTCAATTCCGGAAGAAAAAATAATAAATACGCTTGCACAGCTCGATAAAGATAAAATCATAAGCCTAAAGGCAAGCAATCGTGATCTGGAGCTTGTATTTTTGGTACCAAGGGAAGACAACTTAACAATTAATAATTTTTCCAAAAAGGTGGAGGTGCAGTTGCAGACAAAAAGTGATAAAGTGGATAGTATGCTGGCATACATCAAAAATGATAGAAATTGTAGAAATCGTCAATTGCTATCCTATTTTGGAGAAAAAAGCTACCAGAATTGTAATAATTGTGATGTCTGCAATACTCCAAACGAACTTGATCTAAATAACTTTCGTGAAATAAAAAGCGACATAATTGCCCTGCTGCAGCAGAAAGAAAGTAATTCAAGAACTATTATTCAGGAATTACCACAAAATGAGTTTTTAATATTAAAAGTGCTTCAAAAATTACTGGAGGAAGGTAATATTAGCATTAATTCAAAAAATGAATATAACCTGCAAAGATGAGAAACTTGAGAATTGTATTTATGGGTACCCCGGATTTTGCTGTAGCTACCTTAGATAGGCTGGTAAAAAAGGGTTATGACATTGTCGGAGTAATTACAGCCCCTGACAAGCCTTCAGGAAGAGGCCGAAAAATACACGAATCTTCCGTTAAACAGTATGCTAGAAAAGCAGGACTGTATATCATGCAGCCCACTAATCTGAAGGATAATGATTTTCTCAATGACCTTCGTTCACTCAAGGCTAACCTTCAAATTGTAGTGGCATTCAGAATGCTGCCAAAACAGGTTTGGGCTATGCCTGAATATGGCACCTTTAACCTTCATGCTTCATTATTACCAGACTACAGAGGGGCAGCTCCTATAAACTGGGCAATTATTAATGGTGAGAAAGAAACAGGAGTAAGTACTTTTTATATCAATGAGAAAATAGATACCGGAGAGCTCATACTTCAGGAAAAAACCGAGATTGGACCGGAGGATACCGCTGGAGATCTACACGACAGGTTGATGGTTCTGGGAGCAGGACTGGTTTTAAAAACGGTATCCCTTATTGAAAAGGACCAGGTAGTGCCCCAAAAGCAACCCATGGACAGCAAATTTAAAACTGCAGATAAAATCAACAAAGAAACCTGTAAAATAGATTGGGAAGAAAGTGCTGAGAAAATCTGCAATCTTATCAGGGGTTTAAGTCCTTATCCGGCTGCCTGGACAAATATGAAAAATGAAGATGAATTAATACCCATTAAAATATACAAATCTAAATGTCAAAAAGAAGCACATAATTTAAAACCCGGAACGATAAAGTTCACTAAAAAGGAATTAAAAGTTGCTTCTCCAGAAGGCTATGTATACCTGTTGGAATTACAGCTTCCGGGCAAACGAAAGATGGCTGTTAGTGATGTTTTAAATGGGCTTAAAATCAAAGAATCTGCCTATATGATGTAAAGGCCCATTATCATTGGGCTGGGAGAATCACCCAAAAAAGCCCAACTTTATCAACAAACGTTTTAAGTTATCAACAAAAACGTTGATTTACCCCAGTTTTACTTGTCTTAACCGCAAATCCGTATAAATTTGTTTAAGCTTAAAATTATTTAACAACAATTAATTTAATTAAATTATGAACAAAACAGAATTAATTGATGCCATGGCAGCCAGTGCAGGCATCACTAAAGCAGCGGCAAAAAAGGCTTTGGAGTCTTTCTTAGACAACGTAGAAGGTTCTCTTAAGAAGGGGAATAGAGTATCTCTAGTAGGTTTTGGATCTTGGTCTGTGTCTAGAAGAAATGCCAGAGAAGGCAGAAACCCTTCTACAGGTAAGACTATACAAATTGCAGCGAAGAATGTAGTTAAGTTTAAAGCAGGTTCTGATTTAAGCAGCGCTGTAAACTAAGCCATCCTTTAAAAATATATGAAAGCGCCCCAAAAATTGGGGCGCTTTTTTAATTTATAGTGGTTTTTGTTATTTATCAGATTTATGTTATTTTAGATCGTACTAATAAAGCTATGATAACTCTAAAACCTAAAAAAGGGAAATTACTAATCGCTGAACCTGCCCTTACCGGAGATGTTTCTTTTAACCGATCTGTAGTGCTTTTAGCGGAACATAATGATGAAGGATCAGTAGGATTTATTCTTAACAAACCGCTGAACTACGATATCAGTGACCTTATTGAAGACATAGATGTTCCTTTTCAGGTATTTAATGGAGGTCCGGTGGAGCAGGATAATCTTTATTTTATTCACAAGGTACCGCACCTAATTGACAATAGCATTGAAATATCAGATGGAATTTTTTGGGGTGGTGATTTTGACAAAACCGTGAAACTCATCAACCAAAAGGTTATAACCAATACCGATATACGTTTTTTTCTAGGATATTCAGGCTGGTCATCACTGCAACTCGATCAGGAACTGGACTCCAAATCATGGATTGTTGTGAAGAATGAATACGAAAGCAATATCATTCAAAAGTCTACTCTGGAATTCTGGAAAGAAAAAATGCTGGAACTCGGTGGCGATTATTTATTGTGGTCCAATGCTCCCGAAAATCCAAGTCTTAATTAAATCTCGCAGCAGCATTTAATTTACCAAGTATATCCCTGGCAACTGTATTGCTAAACGTTTTCTTACGATATTTTGATATGGGTTGTATTCCGCTGATACTGTTTGTAATAAAAAGTTCATCGGCCTGCTGAAGTTCAAACGGTGAAATTGATTTTTCCCCACATTCATAGGTGTCAATTTTATTTAGAATTTCCAGAATTTTTTTTCTGGTGATTCCTTTGATACAGCCATCTTCTATAGGCGGTGTTTTTATTACATTATCCTTTACTATAAAAATATTCCCATTTAACGCTTCAACTACGGATTTGGAATCATTTAGCATCAAACAATTATGATATACATTTTCCTTTGCATAGATACTTCCTACAACATTGAGGATTCTGTTGTTTGTTTTAAGATTGGAAAGCATGTTTTTACTCACTGTAAAATCTTTAAACAATTCCACCTCGTAGCTGTCCTCATTTAAAATATAATATGAATTCGGTAAAAGATCGGCTGAAATAATATAAGAAACTTCATTACTTTCAGGTCTGTACTGACCGCCTTGATTCCTAAAAACTGTAATCCTGATTTTAGTTGAATTGTTTTTTTGCTCTCCCGGAAGCAGCATTAATATTTGTTCCTCCAAAAATTCCATGGTAAAAGACATGGGTATCTCCATTCTTAATATCCGCATAGAAGACATTAGATTTAAGTAGTGATCTTCCCAGAAAATAAGCTTCCCATCCACAACTCTAAGGGTTTCAAAAAGGGCATCTCCATAAAGCAGACCCCTGTTATTTCCATTGAGATAGAGGGCATTATCATCTACTATTTGACCATTGTAATTAACCATAAAAAAAGCCTTGAAAATCAAGGCCAAATATACTGCTAATATTAATTAAATATTACTTGGAACCCAATACTTGTTTAAGATCAGAGACCTGGTTTGTCCATAACATCTTTGCCTCGTCAACTTCATCCTCTTCAGCAAAATCTGTTATAAAAAGAGAAACATCTTTCGTAATTTCATCTACAATGATACGCATTTCAAAAAAACTATCATCCTCGGAGTCGGCCCAGCAAAACTTAATAAACTCATCACTTTTCTTTTTTATTAGTTTGGCCTCTTCTTCAGAGCCATCCCACATGAAGTTAAAAATTTCACCTCGTGAATTCACATTGTCTGCAAACCATTCAGACAGTCCTGATGGTGTAGACAAATACTGGTATAACAACTGGGGGGAAGACTGTATTACATATTCAATTTCAAATTTTATTTTATCACTCATTCCACAACATATTTATGTTGGACAATATATATATTTATATATGATAAAAAAATAAAACTGACATATTAATTTTGATCACTGAATTTTGACGGACAAGAAATTAACCTTTATATTTGCAGCCATTTTGAAATCTTTGGCGAGGTAGCTCAGGCGGTTAGAGCGCAGGATTCATAACCCTGAGGTCGGGAGTTCAAGTCTCCCTCTCGCTACTTATAAATTCGGCAGTTACGCAAAACAGTGACTGCCTGATTTTTTTTTAACAAACTGCTCATATACAAGCTTTTAAATTCTTTAAATAAATTTATAGTTTAATAGCAAATAACTGTAGTACAATATAAATATACGCTACACCACAACCTGTATAATCCCAGCCTGTTTGCAAATACAAAAAATTACTATCTTGGATCTTATTAGCTTTTTGTGTTGCTTAAACGTACCTGAAAGCTAGCACACATCATAAACAACAAGGCTGTGTGTAATTATGGAAAACCTGAAATACCGAATAGTAATGAAATCTGTATTATCCTTTCTTTTCCTGATAATTCTTCTATCGTGTTCGAATAAAGATCTCAACGCTAAAATCAATAATGCATACTCAATTTTGGATAGCTCTTATGTGGAGTTCAGGGCCGGAAATAATGATATAGCCAAAACTCTTGCAAACAATGCGCTTTCGGTTGGACTCGAACTTGAGAATGATACTTTAACAGGTGATGCGCTGATGAGTTTATGCAGGACTGCATTAAGAGACAGGGACAATAGCGCACTTGAAAATTATAGTGACCAATTGATAGAACTGGCCACGAAGAGCAATGACCGTACCTGGGAAATGGTACGAGCGCACATGAATGCGGAGATGGCAAGAATGAATAACGATTTGGAAAGGGCCGCCGAATTATACGACGTAAGTTTAAGAATAAGCGACTCAATTGGGTCTAAGGGCATGTATGCAGCGGAACATTTTAACAAGTCATTTGTTGAGGCTGCACGGGGGAATATTGCTGAGGCTCACAATCTTGTTAAAAGATATTATCAAATCAGAAAGGAAATCGATCCTGAATCTGAAGATGTCTATGGACTAATTGCTGTTTCAAATTTGCTTTTTCATAAAAACGATCTTCACGGAGCAGCTGAAGTTTCCATGGCCGCCAGAAGGTTGTTCAAAGAACAAAATATTGTGCCGGATCCAGCAGACGAAAAGCCCTTGAAGAAGGTAGAAGAAGATTATAAAACAACCCTTTTGCAAGAAACACAAGACAGTTTAAAAATATCTTCAGCAACTATGACAGTTGATTCAATTATTAGAAAGTATCTGAAAGATTAAAAGCATACAGCAACGCGTATAGCCCACGCTGAAGCTAAAACCCAAAAATTCATTAACTTTCAGAATAATCGAATTTCGTGTTGTTCAGCGATATGCACTCAGCAGTGCGGGCCATATACGAGACTGTCGTGCTTAAACTCAAAAACTCTGACAAATCATTTTGGACAAATCAGGAATTAATAAAAAGATAGTTAAAGAATATATCGAACAAATCATCAATACCGGAAATACTCAAAATATTTCTGACTTCATTTCTCATGACTATCGCGAAATTTACAATGGCGACGTACATAATGTTGGAATAAAGGGAGCTATAGCACATGTCCAAGGAGTACATGAAACTTATGCTGCACTGGAATTAAAGGTCGAAAAACAGTGGTCTGACAATGACTACGTAATTACTAAATATGTAATGACAGGAATCCATGTTGGAACCTGGATGGATATAAAGCCAACAAATAAGCCCGTAGAAATTCATGGAGTAAATATTGACAAAGTTATTGATGGAAAAATTATAGAACATGGTGGATCTGCCAACTTGCTGGAGCCATTGCTTTCTATTGGAGGTATTTCAATAAATAAAGATTAAAAGCATACAACAACACGTATAACTCATTACGACTGAATTTACCATCGGAAATTACTTTCACTTTTGCTATCTTTCGTTTTAAATCGGAAAAACATTGGCAAATTAAAGCTAGAGCAATGAATAATACTCTGCATCAATATCGGAATGCTCATTTATGGATGATCATCCCCTGGATCATCATAATCATCGCATTTACTCCTCAATATTTCATGACATGGTCTACCGAACCGTGGCCCTATCATCTTCATGCACTTTCTGCAATGGCCTGGTTTGCCTTACTTCTCATCCAACCTTATCTGGCCACCCATGGAAAACTAAGGCAACATCGTGTATGGGGTATGATTGGATTATTCCTTGCGGGCGCTGTTGTTTTTTCTGCTCTTTCCATTGTACCTACTAATGTATTCATTGGTGCGGTAGATGGGGGCCAACCATTCTTTCCTCCGTCATTCTTTTATGGCCTGGTATTTACCGAAACCATACAGGTGCTTGGTTTTGGCCTGGCTGTGATCATGGCAGTGATTAACTCGAAGAAGCCAGACGAGCACGCTATCTGGATGCTATCTACACTGTTTTTCGGATTCATGCCGGCCTGGGCAAGATTTGTCATGTTTCCGCTTCTGTTTCTAGATGAACAACGACAATGGATGGATGCTCAGACATGCCTAAATATTGGCATTCCGCTATTCATTCTGGTAGTGGTTTTCATAGGCTACAGACTTAAAAAACTAAAACATCCGGCCATAGTGCTTTCAATCCTATTCGTTTTCATTATGCTGTTTACCATGCCCATTGGAGAATTGGAATGGTATCAGAAGTTAATCACTCGTATAATGAAACCTGCTATTCCATGGAATCTATAAAACTTGCTACAATAATATATTTAAGCCATTAGCCCGTTGGCGGTAATTTTAGACGAAATTTTATCCGGAACAATTTTAAACGTGACTTTATGAAAACAATAAAAAAGACTATTTTACCTCAACAAATACTTCTTTTATACATTCTACTGCAGACATTTAGTGTATTTGGACAAGGTAATATAAAAACAGAACCTGGTTTAATAAACGCAAGTCCAATAGATAGTTTACCACCATATATAAAACTTGTAAGCGGTTTTGGAGAACGTCCGGATTGGTCGCATGATGGCCGATTCATTCTTTTTTTAGATAAACCAATGGGTGAAGTATATGAATTGGAATTAGCAACCGGAATCATACGTCCTAAAACCAGACATTTTAATCATTACGGTTTTACAAGGGCCATGTATTTATCAAATGGCGACATTCTGCTTTCCGGTCCAAATGCACTCTTTGATCCTACGGACAATGAGGAAAGAGATAAAGCACGTGACCTTACCTGGTTGTACGTAATGGATAAAAGTGGTGAAACACCCCCGATTCCTCTAAATACTCTTTGTGCTGAAGGGCCAGCTGTTTCCAGAAATAAGATGAGAATAGCCTGGACTCATAGAGATCGGCAATTACCCGAGTTGGGAAAAAATAGGGCAAAGCTATTAATGGCCGAAATAATTTATCAAGATGGCATACCCAGGTTAGCCAATGAAAGGGTGATTTTTGATTCAAAGCAGTTACCTTTTTCACTGGGTCATGCAAGTCTTGAAACACAAAATCTTGTTCCTCCAGAGGATGTAAAAGTAACATTTGCTGTTTATACTATTAATAATGGAAATAATACCGATGTTTATATGGTAGATAGCGAAACCGGCGAATATAGAACTATCACTAACTCTCCCTGCTGCTACGATGAGCCTGAAGGAATATTCCCTGACGGTTTACATACTCTGGTCGAACACGGACCCTCCGACAAAAATGCCTGGCCATTACTTGATCTGTATAAATTGAAATTAGATGGGTCAGGCGAAATGCAAAGATTAACATATTTCACTGACTATAAGGGATACAAGGCCAATCAGGGAGTAATATCAGACGATGGGAAATATTTAAGTTTTCAGATAGGAAAAGATAATACAGAACCGGGTGTTGGTTTCGGTTTCCTGATTATGGATTTGGAGGTAGCTGCAGAACACCTGGAGGATTTTAAAACTTACAATGAATAACAAGAGCATCCTATTTTTTAATTTATATAACAGGCTGAGATTGATTTAGATAGAATGATCATCTGATAAATAAAACCTAAAAATTGCAGATAGCACGGCATATATTTCATTAGCGGTGAAATGGTTTACCAAGGTTAAATGCAACTTCTGAATATAATCGTCACTTGAAATTGAGTTTGAAAAAAACTGGCTGCCAATTAAGTATAATATCATTCTGCTCTAATGCTACCAGGTCGTTTGTGCTTAAGGAAATAATTAAAGATGAAATGAAAGTAACAAGCTTTAAATAAAATATGAAAAAAATTGGGCTAATTGGAGGAATGAGCTGGGAGTCTTCCCTGGTTTATTACAAAATAATAAATGAGAGGGTACGAGAAGTTTTAGGAGGATTTCATTCGGCTAACTGTATTATGGAGTCTGTTGATTTCGCTGAAATAGAAAAACTTCAGCATGAAGGCGATTGGGAGTCTTTAAATGCCATTATGGTTGACGCTGCAAGGAATCTGGAAAATGCCAAAGCAGAACTTATCATTTTATGTACGAATACAATGCATTTATGTTCTGAGCAGATAATAAAAAATGTGAACATCCCTTTTTTGCATATTGCAAATGCAACCGGAAGCAAAATCAAAACAAACAATATTAGAAAAGTGCTGTTGCTTGG
>NZ_CAMYIP010000022.1:0-2895 GCF_947258525.1 uncultured Eudoraea sp. | reverse complement strand
ATTAATTAATAGTAGTGATGTGAATATCCCAATTTTTGACACTACAAGAATTCACGCCGAAAGTGCAGTGGAATTTGCTTTAAATTAGCAAGAGGATAACAGTGGATATGACCTGATTTACGTCATAGAGGTTCATCATATCTTAAACCTGAACAAATCATAGCGAAGTCATTTTAAGTTCTTGTATACATCAATATCAAATTATTATATTGCAATAAGAAAGAAAATGAAAATAATATCGGTAAGAGAAAAACCGGACTACAAGGATAGAGCCATAGAATATTTTCAGGGAAGTTGGAAAAGTGTATTACCGGTAATCTATGAAGACAGTATTACCCATAGTATTAAAGCAAGAAACCCTCTGCCCCAATGGTACTTACTCGAAAAAGATAGTGAAATAATAGGTTGTGCCGGTCTTATAACAAATGACTTTATTAGCAGAGGAGATTTATATCCATGGGTGTGCGCATTGTTCATTGAAGAAAAGCATAGGGGTAATGCCTATGGTTCCTTACTGATAGAAAAGGCAAAGACAGATGCCAAAGAAGCCGGATTTGGATATTTATATTTAAGTACGAGCCATATTGGTTACTATGAAAAATATGATTTCAAATATATAGGTCAGGGGTATCATCCATGGGGAGAAGAATCCAGGATTTATGAAATACAGCTAGAATGAACGATGGCGCATAGCAGTGGTTAAAATTCCTTTTGGTTTTAGAGCAAAAAGTATAGACCAGTTTTATTTGTTATTTTATGAATTTTGAATAGATATTCCTAAAAGGCACAAAACAAAGCTATTTTATTTTAAGGACTTTCGCCCCCTTAATATGCTTCTCCTTTAATTCTAACAAGGCCTTGTTGGCCTCTTCCAACTCATATATTACGGTTTCCGGCTTAATTGAAGCTTCCGCTGCTAGTTCCAAAAAATCAGACACATCCTTTCCGGTTACATTGGCCACTGATTTTATTTCTTTTTCGAGCCAAAGATGATCCGGGTAGGAAAGGTTTTGGAGGTAGTCCTTATCTGCTTCTTCCTTACGTATGGCATTGATGACAAGTCTACCACCTTTTTCAAGATTGCCCATAGCTTCTACAACAGGTTTCCATGCTGGTGTGGTATCTATTATACTATCTAACTTCTCCGGGGAAGGATCAGAAGTGTTTCCGGACCATATGGCCCCCAGTTCTTTTGCAAATTTTCGCTCTTCCTCCTCCCGTGCGAATACATATACTGGGGTATTGGGATATTTATGTTTGACCATTTTGAGCACCAAATGTGCGGAAGCCCCAAAGCCTGTAAGTCCTAACTTTTGCCCGTCCTTTAAACGAGCTAGCTTTATTGATCTGTAGCCTATTGCCCCTGCACATAAAAGCGGTGCAGCTTCGGCATCGGTAAATACGTCGGGTATACGATGTACGTAGTTTTCCGGAGCTACCATATATTCTGCGTAACCGCCGTTTACATCCCTGCCCGTAGCCCGAAATTCGTTGCACAGATTTTCGTTTCCTTCAATACAGAACTTGCATTTTCCACAAGCGGAAAAAATCCAGGCCACTCCAACCCTATCGCCCATTTGTAATTTGACGATTTCTGAGCCTAATTTTACAACGGTTCCTACGGCCTGATGACCCAGAACCACAGGTAATTTGGGCGGTGAAGTTCTTCCTTCTATTTCATCTAGCTCAGTATGGCAAACTCCGCAAACCGAAACCTTTATCAACACTTCATTATTCTTAATATCAGGAATTGGCATATCAACCAGTTCGAGGGGGTATTTATTTGTCTTCAGAGAGCTTATTTTATTAAGAATCATTGCTTTCATCCTGCGCTAATTTATTCGGTTTTATTTGGTCTTATCAGACTGATCCTGCTCTCTAGCATCAAATATCTTCCCTTGCTTGGTCTTTTCTTTCTTAAAAAATAGCTTAAAAAATCGGTTCTCATCCTTATCAAATTCTTCTAAAAAAATATTTGACTTCCGTGATAGTCCGTCTTCCATTAGGTAACTGATAGGTGCCAAAATCTCAAAACTTCTGAAGATCTCTTTTGAAATGGCTAAAATTGGCAGCGCTAAAATCATACCTGCTACGCCCCACATAAAAGCACCTAAAAAAAGTCCTGTTATAATGAACAAAGGATTGATCTTTATACTTGCACCCATCACATTCGGCGAGATCAGATTGCCTTCTACTTGCTGAACTATTATATACCATGCCAACACAGCCCATGGCTGCCATAATGTATCAGCAGCTATCAGCATATAGGTAAATGGAAGAATAGCACCAATGGTAGTTCCTACATATGGTATGAGTTCAAGAAAACCTGCTAAAAATCCCCAAAAAAAAGGATAAGGAACTCCTATGACCCAGAGGCCGGATCCAATGAGTAGCCCCAGTATAATTACAACCAGGCCTTGCCCAACCATATATCGTTTGGCCAATTTTTGTAACTGATCGAAAAGTGCTTCTGTATTTTTTCTGTATTTAGGGTTTACTTGTGAAAGGAAAAAATTCTTAAAGGCAGTTCTGTAAAGAAGCATGAAATAAGTAATTAGAATAATCAATACAATATTCGCTATGATGCTGGTTCCCGATTGAAAGCTTTCACGTATAAACCCGAAGGGTGTATCGAATGAGGTAAGTAGATTTTCGGATATCCAGCTGGAAGAAGCCTCGGGATCTACGTTAAAATATTGGTTGAACCAATCCATAAATCGAGTGGCAAAATTGCCCAGTTTCTCCCTTATCGATGGTATCTCACGGAAAAAAACCTGAGATTGGTTGAAGAAAAAGAAAAAAACAGCCAAAAGCGGCACTACGGCTACGAGGTAAGATACTAATATGGAAAGAATCCTGTTTCGTAAAATCGCTTCAAAAAAAGAAGCAAGGGGA
>NZ_CAMYIP010000021.1 GCF_947258525.1 uncultured Eudoraea sp. | reverse complement strand
TGATTTATCAATATCGTAATAGTAACTGATGATCGCCTATTCAACCTATGCTGCTCTTCTGGGCAATATACTCCGTCAACGCAATTGTTGACTGGTTGTTCTTCACCATGACCAATTGCCTCTAACCTGTTGCCTGCAACTCCTCTACCCTCCAAATATGCTACTGCACGCTGAGCCCTTTTGTCAGATAACCATAAATTATATTTTTTAGGACCTCTTGAATCTGCATGAGCTTCCACCAGGAAGGAGTATGAGGAATTGTCCTGCATCAAAACAGCTACTTTGTCGAGGGTGTTTTTTGATTTGTCATTTAGATAAGATGAATCAAAATCAAAATATACATAGCCCAATTCATCAATTGCGCTTTGTAATTTTAGAAGTCCCATTTTTTCTAAATTTTCCTGAGCTTCTTTTTCTAATGCAGCTAATCTGGCTTCTTCTTTCTCTCTGGCCAGCCTTTCTGCAAGTGCAGCAGCTGCAGCTTCGGCTTCTAAAGCCGCATCAATCGAATCTGAAACACGTTTAGCCTCTTCTTCCATAGCCTTAATCAAAGCCAATTTTTTGAGGCCTTTTTTGGTAAGGTCTTTTTCAATTTTAAATTGGTAAACAACGCCTACAGCATGCTGTACATGGTTGGAAGCTTCATTTCCAAAGGACCATTTCCCTGAGGTATTAAAATCCAGTCCCCATCTATCTGAAAACCACGTTCTAAATCCAATAACCCCATTATAAGTACCTCTGGATACATCATTGGCATAAGTATAACCCACTCCAACACCCAGATAGGGGTCAAACCAGCCAGTCTGGCCAAATATTTTGTTTAAATCATAACTAAACCTGGTATCAAAACCAAAATATTCCTTGTTTTCGGGGATTATAACACCATCTATGAGGTTGCCTTTTTTGTAGTTGTTATAAGTGGCAATTGCCTCCAAGCCTATTCCACTCCTAAAATAACGGCCAATATTTATTCTGGATGGAAAAGCAACACCGTTCCAATAATCTTTAATTTTGGTAAAATTGTTTAATCTATCTCCCGAATCATTTACAAAATTCCAACCCAGGCCAACCATCCATGAACTAACCACCATACTGTCTTTAGCAGTTAATTGTAGCTCCTCCTGTTGATCTAACTGAAGTTGTTCCTGTTCTATTGATTGAATTTCTTCCTGTGCGTAAATTGTAGTTATACCAAAGAGAAGAATAGCAATGGCCGCTGTTACGTAGGATTTCATAATGTAATGATTTAGGACTATTACATTACAAAATTACTACCCATTAAATACGAATCCTACTTATTGCTTCTAAGTGCAGAAATCTTCGATATGAAACCGAAAACTAAAACTAATAATTATTCTTCTTTAACCAGGATAATTTCCTTCTCGGTAAGTGGCATTTTATATAGATGAAAGGGCATTAAAACTGCTGTAGAAACATCTTTTTTTTGATTAGAATCAGTAACTCGTGAAAAGACAATTTTATCATCCTTATCCTGCACTCTATTTAGTACCGGAGTGTTCACATCCGTTGTTTTTCCGTTGCAATAAATAACGACCATTTCTTTATCAAAATCTATTTCCGGAACAGGAAGTCCAGGCTTTCTGGTCATATTTACCTTGGTAAAGAAATTTTTTAAGGCCTTATTATCTCTTATAACCATTAACTGTTCTGTTTCCGTGCCTCCATAATTATCACTTAGTACAAGCATTAATGGGTAGAATTCTCATGAGAAATTGCTTTAATAGGTATTATTGTAATGAGTCTTATAGGCCTTCTCATACAATGCTTCATACAATGGTAATACGTTCTTAATATCAAAATTTAAGGCCACTTCGTACGCATTTTGTTTAAACTCAGCCAGTACAGCATCATCACTAAGTATTTTCAGGGCATTTTTAACCATATCATCTACGTCATTAACATTACTCAAATAACCTGTTACACCATGTATGTTAACTTCAGGAATACCACCAGTATTACTCGATATTACAGGAGTCCTGTTGATCATAGCTTCCAGTGCCGCTAAACCAAAACTTTCCGATTTGGATGGCAGTAAAAATAAATCTGAAAAGCACAGGATTCTGTCTATTTCATTACTATTACCCAGAAATACAACCTTATCCGTAATGCCCAGTTGTTCACATAAAAATTCAGCGTGCTCCTTTTCGGGACCTTCACCTACCATAATCAATTTTGCCGGTATTTGCTTTTGAATACCATCAAAAACACGAATTACGTCAGGAATATGCTTTACTTTTCTGAAGTTACTTATATGTGTGATTATCTTTTCATTTTCATCCGCCATAAGAGTTCGCTGGCAATCCGTAAATTCTAAACTGTATTTTGTTCTGTCTATAAAGTTTGGAATTACCTCAATTTCCTTTTTAACATCGAAAAAATCTATTGTTTTCTGTTTTAAATCTTCTGATACTGAAGTTACTACGTCGCTTTTATTAATGCTAAAGTTCACTGCAGGTTTGTAAAAAGGATGGTTCCCCACCAGCGTGATATCCGTACCGTGAAGAGTAGTAATCATAGGAATATAAATCCCGTCTTCTTCCAGTATTTTCTTTGCCATATACCCCGCATAAGCATGAGGTATTGCATAATGTACATGAAGTAATTCAATGCCATATAGCTTTATAGTATCAACAAGTTTGCTCGAAAGTGCCAATTCATAAGGCTGGTAATGAAAAAGTGCATATTCAGGTACATGTACCTCGTGAAAATGAATCTTATTACTCAATAATTCAAGCCGAACAGGTTGCCTGTAGGTAACAAAATGGATCTCATGCCCCCTATTAGCTAAGGCTATACCTAATTCCGTAGCAACAACACCACTTCCTCCAAATGTTGGGTAACATACTATAGCTATTTTCATTTAATAAACTTTTTTAAATTGCTGTATATTAGTCTCTTACTTCTTATAAAGAGATACAACTAATCTTAACTACAAATCTAAGATTTAAATTGCTGCCTAATTGATAAGAGAATCATAAATTGCCTTCTGAATCCTCGTTCGAAGTTCTGATTTCACCAAAAGTCTGTTTGTAGCGGATGGATATGTCCTGTTTAAATTTTTCTATAGTCCGTGGGTTTAAAAATCGCTCACCCCCGTAATAGCCTCCCTGAATATACATTTGCATAATTTTTGCCACATCATTTGCATTGCTGAACAAACCTGCATGCCCTCCTACCCCGCCTTGCATTGCGGCTCCCATATCGTGCACATATCCCTGAACAAGCTGGTATCTGTAATAGTTATCTACCTCAGAAGGGACAATTGTATTAATTGGGAATTTTTTCAATGGATTATATGCTGTATGGTTTGCTCCCAGAGGCTTGAACAGGAAATTATCCATTAAATTATCCAAACCGGAATTATAGGTTTCCTCAATATATTTTTTGAAGATGTAATAAGGAACATCACTGTAACGATATCTATTTGATTTAAGTCCTTGTCTGCCTATCCGACTATAAATAGAATCCTTGTAAGAGTCTTTCAGATACATCCTGTCGGTAACCTTAATGGAAAAGCCATCAGACGGATTAGTTCTATAAAATTCGGGTGAAGGCCTTCTTTTGTCATTTAAGGTTTCCAGGTAAAAGGCAATCCAGGACGGTAACCTACCATAATGACTTAACGCCTTAAGGACCGTTACATCCTTAATCTCCGTATCGGCATATTCGGGGATTAAATCCTTAAATGTATCATTTAAAGCTATTTTCCCATCTTCTTCCATTTTCATAACTGCTGGGAGGGTTGAAAGAATTTTAGTCAGTGATGCGAGATCGTAAATATTATTTGTAGTTAGTTGATTTTCAGATTCATATGTTGGCTTACCGAAAGCTTTGTTGTAAATTACTTTACCTTTTCTGGCAATTAATACCTGTGCTCCCGGGTACATTAGGGAATCCAACCCATTCTGAACCAATTGATCTACCTTAGCAAGTTTTAAAGAACTCATCCCTACCCTTTCAGGTGTACTATAGCCTAAACGTAATAAAGATTCTGTTTTCACGGAAGTATTCACTGGAAACTCCGGACTTACAGTTACAGGTAAGCTACCCTTAGCAGGAATAGCCCCAAATAAGACTTCCGCTGCTTTCTTCTGCGCCAGTTCGCTATTCTGATAAGCAACAAGGATCCCGTCTATATCATTATAAGCCGTTATATCGGAGAGTGCATAAGGTTTGGCAAATACACTCAGCAAAACGTTGGATGTCCTCTGCCGTGAAATTTCCTGAAGCCAAAAAAGTTCTTTTTGAGAAAATTTATAAGGCTTCCATGGACTTTCATTACTCTTGTGAAATCCTATTATAATCAAATTAAAATCAAAAAGTTTCTTTTTCAGAGTAGCTATATCACGGCCATTTACCTGGGTTACTTCAGCGTATTTATTCAATGTTTCCAAGAAAGGTGCATTCACGCCATCCCCAAATTTCACATAGGCGATCTTCTTATTCTCCAGTTTTTTGATCCCAATAAGATTGAGCTTATCTCTTATAACTGTTATTGCACTCTCTATAGCCTCTTCATAGATGACATCATTTTCAGGGCTATTCAGGTCTTCAATTAGATTATTGGTATCTATTGGACGATATTCATTTAAACCGGCTTTAAATTTGGCCATTAATATCTTTTTTACTGAATATGCAAGCCTCCTTTCAGTTATTAATCCTTTCTGATAAGCCTTTACAAAGGTTTCCTTACTTCTTATAAAATCCTTTGGCATTAACAAAATATCATTGCCTGCCAAAAATGCCTCTAACTCAGTAATCCCATTATTTGCGAAGTCCGAAACTCCTTTCATATTCAAAGCATCAGTAAACACCAGTCCTTCAAAATTCAACTGATTTTTAAGCAAATTGGTAATTATATTTTTGGACAGGGATGAAGGCCGCTTATTTTCAGGCTCTAATTCCGGAACATTTAAATGGGCTACCATCACACTGCTAAGTCCCTCCTTTATAAGCTTCGTATAAGGATATAATTCAATACTATCTAATCGCTGCCTGGTAAAATCGAGTTTGGGCAGGGATTTATGTGAATCTACATAGGTATCCCCATGACCGGGAAAGTGTTTCCCGCTGGAGAGTACTCCGGCTTTTTCCATACCCTTCATAAAAGCAATGCCCTTTATAGCAACATTCTCTCTGTCTTCACCAAAAGACCGATTTCCAATTATTGGATTTCTTGGGTCAATGTTTATATCTATATCCGGCGCAAAATTGATATGAACCCCAAGTCGGTTTGCGTGCTTACCTATTTGATTTCCCACTCTTCCCACAATTGCGGTATCCTGTATTGCCCCCAGGGTCATGTTCCATGGAAATGCGTAGGTGGAATCGAGTCTCATCGCCAGACCCCATTCGGCATCCATTCCTATTAGAAGAGGTATTTTGGATAAGGCCTGATATTCATTAGTTAGTTTAGCCTGACGCATGGGACCACCTTTGGAAAAAATTAATCCTCCAATATTGTGATCCTTTATTAATCCTTTTATTTTTTGAATAGCAGCTTTATCTTCTCCGGAGGATGCTATCACCATGAACAATTGGCCAATCTTTTCTTCCAAGGTCATAGTACCATACTTGTCCTTTACCCATTTCTCCTGAGATAATGTATCCTTGCTGACCAATGGAGCATATTGACCTTGAGCGACCTGTAATAAAGCAAATAATAGAAAAGAAAGTAGGTGTTTCCCCATAAGCATAATATTCTAGGTACTAACTTAAAACACAATTAAATATTGCACTTTAGTAATTATTGCTGCCCTTGTGGGATATTAGACTATCTAAAAAAATCTAATAAGGCCTTACACATTATTTTATAAAAAACGGCTATGCCAGCTCTCAGATGCCGGCACTTCCCAATGATTTATATATTCATGTTTATTCGTAACTAAATTATTAAAAACTATTGTTTTTTTAGATATGGCCCTGTCCTTAGCCATTTTCTTAAAATCTCCCAACGGCTTATATGCAATATGTGTGCCTTGTTTATAGGACACGTTCATTTTATCCAATAAATCTACATTGTATTTCTTTTCCAGCTCTTGTATGAAATGTACAGATGCATCTATAGAACAGCCCGAAGCAGAAGCAAAATCCTGATCCAAAGCAATTATTATAAAGCGTTTATATTTAATTTCATATCCTGCCTTGAGGTCACTGCCATGGGCAGTCCATTCCGAAATAAATCTGTCTAGGGCATCGGATATTTCGACCAATTCTTTTTCTGAAAAGCTTCTGTTAGCCTGGTATACCCAAACTCTTGCAGTTTCCGTTAATGAATCAAAGTTTACCAGCATATTTTATTCTCCTTTAGTCAATATTCGGCATTTTTACAGATCCTCTGTACTTCCTATAAATCCCCGGCATTAGCTATTAACTCTGCGATATCCATTACTTTTAATGAATCTTCTTTCTCTTTGTTTTTTACACCATCGGTCATCATCGTATTACAAAACGGACAGGCCGCTGCGATAATATCGGGTTGAGTCTGCAGTGCCTGCTCTGTGCGTTCAATATTCACATCCTTATCCCCTTTCTCGGGTTCTTTAAACATCTGAGCTCCTCCGGCTCCGCAGCACAAGCCTTTCTTTCGGCAATTCTTCATTTCTACCAGTTGAGCATCGAGTTTCTTAATAAGATTCCTCGGTGCCTCATATACGTTATTTGCCCTTCCAAGGTAGCAAGGGTCGTGAAATGTAATACGTTTTCCTTTAAAGTTGCCCCCTTCCAAAGTGATTCTTCCTTCCTCCAATAACTTATTCATGAACTGAGTATGATGCATTACCTGGTAATTGCCACCTAGCTCCGGATATTCATTTTTAATAGTATTAAAACAATGTGGACAAGCGGTTACAACACTTTTTATTCCATAGGCATTCATAACTTCAATATTGGTTACCGCCTGCATTTGGAATAAAAACTCATTTCCTGCTCGTTTAGCAGGATCGCCTGAGCAACTTTCTTCTGTTCCAAGAACAGCAAAGCTCACATTAGCCTTATGAAGTATTTTCACAAAAGCCTTGGTAATTTTTTTGGCCCGGTCATCAAAACTACCCGAACAACCTACCCAAAATAAAACTTCCGGTTCCTTACCTGCAGCAAAAAGCTCAGCCATTGTCGGTACTTTCAACTCCTCACTCATGATCTAGTATATTTTGCTTTTTATGATTCATCCGCCCAATTAAGCCTGTCCATTTGATTAAAGGGCCAGGGTGCTCCATTATTTTCAATATTGCCCATCATAACATTAAGTTCACTTGGCGCAGCCGATTGCTCCATGACCAGATACTGTCGCATACTGATTATTATAGATAATGGGTCTATACTTACCGGGCAAGCTTCTACGCATGCGTTACAGGAAGTACATGCCCATAATTCCTCAGGTGAAATAAAATCTCCTAATAACTGGCGACCATCCTCAATGAATTCTCCCTTATTGGCATTCAAATTATTACCCACCTCCTCTAACCTATCACGAGTATCCATCATTATCTTCCTTGGTGATAATTTCTTTCCCGTAAGGTTTGCCGGACATTCACTGGTGCAACGCCCGCATTCTGTACAAGTATAAGCATTCAACAACTGCACCTTGTTTAGATCCATGACATCTGAGGCTCCAAATTTATCCGGAGGTGGGGCATCTTCTGCCGGTGCTGCAAATGGATCAGCATTGGGATCCATCATTAATTTCACTTCCCTGGTTACAGCCTCAAGATTTGTAAACTGACCCGGCTTAGTAAGTTTTCCATAATAGGTATTTGGAAAGGCAAGTAATATGTGCAGATGCTTTGAATAGTACAAATAATTAAGAAAAGCTAAAATGCCGACTATATGCATCCACCACGCGATACGTTCCACCAGGATTATTCCGTTTACCGACATACCCTCGAAAACAGAAGTGATAAATTGACTAACAGGAAAAAGACCAGCCTTGGTATAATTAGGTGTGTCCAGAAGCTGAAGCTGATAATCTGCCGCATTCATTGTTAGGAACAAAATCATTAGAACCAATTCAATGTACAAAATAAGATCAGCATCCTTTTTTGGCCAACCTTTCATTTCAGGCTTAATAAAGCGTTTTATCCTAATAATATTTCTGCGCAGCCAAAATATAACCACAGCCAGTATTACCAAAAGAGCAAGCACTTCAAAGGATGCAATAAGAATATTATAAATTTTACCTAGTGGTGCAAAAACTCTGTGGGTGCCAAAAATACCGTCAATTATAATCTCGAGGACTTCAATGTTGATAATTATAAAACCGAGATAAACAATTACATGTAAGAAACCTGCTATTGGTCTTACTACCATTTTGGTTTGCCCTAAAGCTATGAGGGCCATATTCTTAAATCGCTGCGACTTATTATCTGCAGGCATTTCACCTCTTCCCAGCTTAATGTTCCTGACAAGCTTTTTTACATTGCCGGCAAAATAACCAATACCGGTAATTAAAATAATTAGAAAAATAACATTTGGCAGGTACTGCATCTATTCTTGAGGATTTATTGTAGCTGGATCCGCTTCCGGAACCTCATATTCTTTTTGTTTTTTACCAAAAACAGACACATTCACATAACGCTTTGGATTTAAGCGAAAATCCTGTAAAAGTAGGTCTAATTCTTTGGAAGCTTCAGATAAATTATTGTATAGTTCCTCATTATTTACCAATTGTCCCAGCGTACCTTCACCACTTTCTATTTTGGCCAGCATTTTATCCATATTGCCTATCGTAGTTTCCAAGCTTCTTATTGTATTAGTTAGGCCTACCTGAGCAATTGAATCTGAGATTGCAGAAAAATTGGTTGTAATAGTGTTAATATTAGTTATGGAACTGTCTAATTTGCTCTTATTATCTGCCAACAATGAATTAAGAGTCGCAGCAGTTGATTGAAAACTTTGTACTGTAACGTTAAGTCCCTGGATACTTTCGCGTAAACTCCTCTTTGTCTCTTCATCCAGGACATCATTGAAATTTATTAGCAAAGAATCTGCATTGGAGACTGCGCCTTCAATTTTGGACTGCAAAGGAGCCAATTTTTGTTGTAATAAATCCGTTAAACCAGGTTTAATATTCGAAGTCAGGGTATCACCTGATTTTGCAACCGGAGCACCATCGAAAACCGGATTTATTTGAATTCCTTTTCCCCCAATAATTCCGGTATCATAAAGTTCCGCAATACTATTTTTTGAAAATTCGAAATTACTATCCACAGAAAATGTAACAAGAAGGTTACCACTCCCGTTTTTAAAAGTAATATTATTAACGTTTCCTACATTAAATCCATTGATGGATACCTGTGTACCGGGTTGTAAACCGCCGACATGCTCGTAAACAGCATAAAAGATCTTACTATTATTAAATAAAGGAGTTGCCTTAAGAAAACTATAACCCATTACAAACAGCAAAATACCCCCGATAACAATTATTCCCGTTTTAATTTCTCTGGATAGCTTCAAACGACTAGATTTAGATTACAAACAAAATTAGAAATAATTTTCAGAAGACCTTCCATTATTCAGAGACGTATTTCAAGGCCTCCGGTACAGGAATTCGTTTTCCATCTTTATAGGCCACAATAAAGGAAGTAACATAGCCTTTAGCGTCGGCATTGGCCTTATATAGTTTTGCCTGAGCATATGAATTGGTTTTTCCGTACATATATCTCACAAGGTCCTTATAACGTTCTGTTGAGAGCGAACTCAATCCATTAAATTCTTCGGAAAGCAAAGGTAAAACCCTTGAACTGGCTAATAATTGTACTTTGAATATTACTTCCGACTCTGAAACAACTACTTCTTTTTTTACCTCTTCTTTTATAACTTCTTCTTTTGTCTCAGCGATCTCTGGGGTAATAACGGGCTCTTCAGCAATAGGGGCGGCTTTTTCTTCTACCTGATCCACAACTACTTCTTCTTTTGGGATTACTTTAGCCTCTTCCTTTACCTGAGCTTCTTCAGGTTTAGCTTGAGTATTCACGGGAGTTTCGGCCGGAGGCAAATCACTGGAGACAACGGCTACCGGTTCCTTAATTTCTTTTCTCGCAGCTTCTTTTTGGATTTCTGTGGCTGCTGTTTTTTCGGATTCCACAACTGCTATAGTCTCAGCAACCGGGGTTTCCTCAGCTTTATCCGCTGTGGTAATTTCGTTAGAAGAAGCAGCATCTTCCAGATTAACTCTGGTATTATTTTTATAATTGATAATGGCATCGGCAATGGCAGTGCCCATTTCTTCCTGGCCTTTTTTGGAGTTCAAGTATACTCCTTCTGACTTATTAGTGAGAAAACCTGTTTCTATAAGAACACTGGGCATAAAAGTTTGATGCAGAACAATAAACCCGGCCTGTTTTACCTTTCGGTCATTACGTCTCAAATTGTTAGAAAAATTATCCTGCATCATCTTTCCCAGCATAATGCTTTGATCCAAAAATTCTTCCTGCATTATGGTTAAGCCTATCACAGACTCCGGCGAGTTAATATCATAAGCGGCATAGCGAGATTCGTAATTATCTTCCAGATAAATCACAGAGTTTTCCTTTTTTGCAATTTCAAAATTCTGTTTGTTTGCATGTAAGCCCAGCACAAATGTACCGGCACCATTGGCATCAGAAGTGTGTGAATCACAATGTACAGATACAAAAAGATCGGCATTTGCCTTATTCGCAATTTCTCCTCTTACATAGAGGTCTACAAAAGAATCGTCCTTTCTGGTATAAATAACCTTTATATCCGGATGGGATTCCAATTTCTTTCCAACATTCAATACAATACTCAACGCTATATTTTTTTCCATGTAGCCGTTGCCCAAATTACCCGGATCATGACCACCATGGCCCGCATCCAGTACAACAATAAATTGATTAGCTTGTGCAACTACATCACTTTCAATATAGGAGCACAGCAAGAAAAACGTTATTGCCAGGGGAATGAAAAAAAACTTATTCAACTTCATTTGTTTAGAGTTATATTTTAGTGAAAATGAAACAATTGTAATGGTTTTAAATCTTTTCCTAATTTAAAATACTTTTAGATTTATTCCTTTTGTTAATCAAAATCACAATTATGTTTTTTCGCCTGCTAAAACAATTTTAATAGCATTTGCTATGGTTAAATTTATTGTAATGTGCTACAGGCAGACCAAAAAATATATGTAAGTTTGATTACCAAAAACGAAGCCTTACCGTTACAAAAATAGGATTTATCGCTTTGCTATCAAACAAACATTCTCTACTTTTCTTTTTCCTGCTTATCATTAGCGTTATTAAGCTCTCTGCGCAGGAAGATTTGGTAAGACCTTTACCTATTAAAGCTGTCGGAGACTCTATACAGGCGCCACTTATGCCTGTTCCTATAGAATTAGATACCGTTTTGACAGATTCTATACAAACAGATTCCATTAATGGAAAAGAGGGTTTTTTAACTGATAAGATTAAATACAAGGCCAAAGATTATGTTAAATTAAGTCAGAAGGATCAAAAAATTTACCTGTACAATGAAGCTGAAATTTATTATCAGGACACAGAATTAAAAGCCGGTATAATCATAATGGATTACGTCAAAAATGAAGTATATGCCGGGCGTATGAAAGATTCGTTAGGTAATTATTCGCAGGTACCTTATTTTAAACAGGGAGAAAACGTGGTAATTCCGGATTCAATCCGATTTAATTTTGACACGCAAAAAGCCCTGATTTGGAATTCCAGAACCGAACAACAGGCAGGTTTAGGGCAACTTGGATCTGATGCGATGAAGGTTTATGCTTCGATTACTAAAAAGGAGAACGACTCCGTTTATTTTTTAAGTGAAGGTAAGTTAACCACCTCCAAGGACACTATAGATCCGGATTACTACATCAGAGTCAGGAAGGCAAAGTTTGTTCCAAAGAAAAAAGTTATAGCCGGATTTAGTAATATCTACATCGCTGATGTACCTACACCTATAGCGATGCCATTTGCCTATTTTCCTTTGACAACAGGAAGAACTGCAGGAGTAATGATGCCTACATTTGGAAATGACCCGGACAGGGGATATTTTCTGCAAAACCTGGGTTATTATGTCCCGATTAATGATTATGTAGACCTTACCCTTACAGGTGACCTCTACACTAATGGCAGCTGGGGTTTCAGAGCACAATCTGTTTATTCTAAACGCTATAAATACAGAGGTAATTTTAACTTCAGGTATGAAAATCAGGTTACCAGTCAAAAGGGATTTGATGATTACAGTCGTGGGACTATTTATAATATTCAGATTGCACATTCGCAGGATTCAAAAGCCAATCCGAATTCCAGATTGTCAGCATCTGTAAATCTTGGTAGTAGCCAGTATTATAGAAATTCTTTATTACAACAAAATTTGCCCAATACTCAAATCAATAACCTGTCATCATCCATTTCCTATTCCAGAACATTTCCGGCATATCCTTCTGTGAATGTGAGCTTAACGGCGACACACAATCAGAACACTAATACTGATGCGGTAGATTTAACACTTCCAACCTTACAAGGAAGTCTGGAACGGATTTTTCCTTTTGCCAAAAAGGACGGGATAAAAAAAGGCGCAATAGAGAATATAAATTTTCAATATGATCTTAATGCCCGAAATAGTATTAAAACCAATTCTGATGATTTTTTAACGGCCAGAATGTTCGATGACGCCAAAGTTGGCGCCAGACACAGAATACCAATAAGTACAAATTTTAAAGTCGCCAAATATTTTAGTCTCAGTGTAGGTGGTAATTATGAGGATGTATGGACCCTGGAAACATATAATCAGCGTTTTGATAATGAAACACAGGAAGTTGTTACCGATACCATTAAAGGTTTTGATCGCTTTAATCAATACAGTTTAAGCAGTAGTTTAGGAACAACCGTTTATGGTACATTCAATTTTGGAGAGGATAAAAAAATACAGGCTATCCGACATATCATGAGACCCTCCGTAAGTTACGGCTGGGCACCTTCTTTTGATCAATATTATGACGAATATATAAATGGAGTTACCGGAGACACTATTGAGTATACTCGTTTTCAAAATACCCTGTACGGTGCTCCCAGAAATAGTAAATCCAGTTCTTTAAGCTTCTCCCTGGCACATACTCTCGAAGCCAAAGTTCGGGACAAGGATACGACGGCGCTGGAACCAAAAAAGCTTATGCTACTTAATAGTTTTAATTTGTCTACAGGTTATAATTTTCAGGCAGATTCGCTTAATTTAAGTCCGGTGGCGCTGACTGGTGGCACAAATATTCTGGATAATAAAATGTCTATAAACTTTGGGGCCAATCTGGATCCTTATGCGATTGATAACACTGGAAGACGTATAAATACCTTTAATATTAATAACGGTGGAAGTCTGTTCCGACTTACCTCGGCCAGGGCTAACATAAGTTATTCCTTAAGCAGTAAAGATTTTCAACCCACCAAAGACCGTGAAGAATACCCTACAGAGGGTGATGCTTACGTCGCGGCCAGTGGGGGAAGGACTGATGATCTTTTTGGCAAAGCAAATAATTTTGATGAAAGTAGATTTGACGACGTAGATGATAGAGATGTTGAGAATCCTATTTATCAAAATAAAATTGTATGGGATCTGAGATTACAATATGCAGTTACCTATAGCAATAGCGCCCGACAAAATGAAATTTCCAATAATTCTCTAATGTTTTCAGGCAATATTACCCTATCGCCCGGATGGGATGTTGGGGTGTCCTCGGGTTATGATTTTGTACGAAAAGGATTTACAGTTACCCAGCTAAGGTTTAGACGCGACCTAAAAAGTTTCAAATTAAATTTTGACTGGACACCATTCGGTGATTTTGAAAGATGGTACTTCTTTATAGGAATTAAAAGCTCAATTCTAAAGGATCTAAAATGGGAAAACAGAAGTCAGCCACCTCCCAGATAGCAGAAAATCCTTAAAAACATCCTTTTGTATTCATATATTTTCAACTCCGTTTAACAACATAAATATAAGCCATGAAAAAAATAATAAACACTTCCAAAGCCCCCGCTCCTATCGGGCCATATAATCAGGCAGTTTTAAGTAATAATATTTTATATATTTCCGGACAAATTCCATTAGATCCCACTAGTGGTAAGCTAATTGAAGGTAATATAAAGAAGGAAACCCTTCAATGTATGGACAACTTAAATGCAATTCTACAAGCTGCCGATATGTCCTTTGAAGATGTAGTTAAGGCTACCATTTTTGTCAAGGACATGAATTCTTTTTCAGATATTAATGAAATTTATGGTTCATTTTTCAATCCGGAAACAGCTCCTGCCAGAGAGACCGTTGAAGTCTCAAATCTTCCCAAGTTTGTAAATGTGGAGATTTCAATGATTGCTGTCAGATAGTTTCCTGGTGGAATTCTACCAGTCCTTCAATAGGTCTTTGGCGAATGACACCTACTATAAGATCATTTCTTTCAAGTACTGCAGTTAATTCATCCTTTAGGAAATGGGCTATACTCCCTACAAAATGAATGGGTACTTTGGTAGCCAATTCAAACTGCATGATGTAATTGTTAACAAACTGTTGAAGACCCTTGTCTATAACCCCTTTACAATATCGATGCTCCTTATTCTCAATAAGGAATCTTGCAAATGTCGCTAAATAGGTATTCGGATTAGGTTGCTTATAAAGGTTTTCCTTAATTACGTCGGCATCAAGGTCGTACTCTTTGTCAAATTTAATTCCCAGGTCTTGAGGCATTTTATGAAAATAGTAGTCGCGAATTAATTTCCTCCCGAAAAAATTGCCGCTTCCGTCATCCATTGGAATATAACCCAGAGAAGTCACTTTTTGAAACAATTGGTGACCGTCATAATAACTGCAATTGGAACCAGTTCCCAGGATACAGACAATTCCCTGATGTCCAATTTTAGTTGTAGAATAGATAGCAGCAAAAGTATCTTCTTTAACCTCCGCCTTAGCATTTGGAAAAAAGGATTTAAAAATTTTCTTCAGGAAAGTTTTCATCCTGTCTGTACCACAACCGGCACCATAAAAATAAAGTCGACTAACTTTTTCTTTGTTTTTAGACAACTCAAAATTGTTGGCCAGCCTGTCTTCTATTACCTCACGGGTTAAAACCTCAGGACTTAATCCCAATGTCTGGGTCATAAATAATTCTTTACCCTTATCATCTAAAGCAATCCAATCAGACTTTGTGGCACCGCTGTCAACTATTAAAATCATAAATCCTGTAATAAAAAAGGATCCTCAAATTAAGCAAAGTTTTGCTTAGTTTGAGGATTCTCACAAATAAAATTAATTAATTACAATTTAGAAATATATTCTGCGAGGTCTAACAATTTATTAGAGTAGCCTGCTTCGTTGTCATACCAGGAAATTACTTTGAAAAATTTTGAATTTAATTCAATTCCGGCACCGGCATCAAAGATACTGGTGCGGGCATCTCCAATGAAATCCTGAGAGACCACGGCCTCTTCCGTATATCCTAAAATACCCTTAAGTTCCCCCTCTGATGCAGCTTTAAATGTCTTTTTAATATCTTCATAAGAAGTTTCCTTTTCCAAACGAACCGTTAGGTCCACAACAGAAACATCCGCTGTTGGTACTCTAAATGCCATACCAGTAAGTTTTCCCTCCAAAGATGGAATAACTTTGGTTACCGCTTTGGCAGCTCCAGTTGAAGCAGGTATGATATTTAATAACGCACTTCTACCACCTCTGTAATCCTTACGCGAAGGTCCATCCACGGTAAACTGTGTAGCCGTAGTTGCATGCACTGTTGTCATTAGTGCCTCTGCTATGCCGTAATTATCATTCAACACTTTGGCCAGGGGAGCTAAACAGTTCGTAGTACAAGAAGCATTGGATACTATTTTGTCTGAAGCTTTTAGTTCTTTATGGTTTACTCCCATAACAAACATTGGGGCGTCTTTTGAAGGTGCTGAGATCACAACTTTTTTTGCTCCACCGTCAATGTGGTATTGTGCAGTTTCCATTGTAGTAAAAATACCTGTACATTCAGCTACATATTCTGCTCCAACTTCATCCCATTTTAAAATTTTTGGATCTTTTTCACCAGTAATTCTGATGGTTTTTCCGTTTACGACCAAATTTCCATCCTCAATGGCAACAGAGCCATCAAAACGACCATGTACCGAATCGTATTCCAAAAGATATGCCAGGTGCTCCACAGCTAATAAATCATTAATTGCTACAACCTCTACATTATCTCTTTTTACTGATTCTCTGAAAACTAGTCTACCAATTCGACCAAATCCATTAATTCCAATTTTAAGTGTTGACATTTTTTATTGTTTAAGATTAAAACTATATAGTCATTATATCAGAAACCCTGATGAGTTCCTTATCAATTTTTGATTTTCCTTTTATGGCATCGCCCACCGGAGTAAATGTAATTTGGTTATCAACGATTCCCGCCATTAAATTTGTTTTACCTTCTAAAAGAGCTTCAACAGACTTTACTCCCATCCTACTCGCCAGTACCCTGTCAAAACAAGAAGGGGCTCCGCCCCGTTGCATATGGCCAAGAACACAAACCCGAACATCGTATGCCGGAAGATTAGACTCCACGAATTCTTTTAGCTCATACACATTTTTACCTGTGGTTCTGTCACCTTCAGCTACTACTACAATGCTAGAAGATTTTCCCCTGGCTTTACTACGCGTTAATGAATCGAGTAGTCTATCCAATCCCAAATTCTCTTCAGGTATAAGTATCTCTTCAGCACCAGCACCTACTCCTGAATTTAGGGCTATATGGCCTACATCCCGGCCCATTACCTCAACAAAGAAGAGTCGATGATGAGAACTTGCGGTATCTCTGATCTTATCAATGGCCTCAACAACCGTATTTAGGGCAGTGTCAAAACCAAGCGTATATGTTGTTCCGAAAATATCGTTATCGATTGTTCCAGGAATTCCAATGAAAGGCATTTTGTATTCTTCATAGAAAGTGAGGGCTCCCGTAAAGCTACCGTCACCTCCAATGACAACAAATGCATCGATATTATTTGAAACCAACTGATCGTAAGCCTTCTTGCGTCCCTCTGCTGTCCTAAACTCCTCGCATCGGGCAGATTTCAGAACCGTACCTCCTTTATTAATTATATTATTTACACTACGGGCATTCATTGGAAGAAAATCCCCTTCAATCATGCCTTCATATCCACGATAAATCCCTATGCAATCTTTCTTGAAATATGCACATGTACGTACTACTGACCTTATAGCTGCGTTCATTCCGGGAGAATCTCCTCCAGAGGTAAAGACCGCAATTTTTTTGATTTGTGAATTCATTAAAAAATTTAGAGTTGCAAAATTACTAAACTTATTGCAGAAAAAGAATTAGTCAAACCTTTAATTTAACACTTGTCAGCACCTCAGTGCAGTAGTAGTAAATTTCTTTAATTTACCGCAAAAACCTCCTATTTACCACTGTTTTGAGCCTTTCTAAATCAGCAAAAAAATAGTCATCTCAAGCAAGTCAAATATCTTACTCAAATAAAATAACAAAACGTCTGAAAAAAGTTATGTCATATCAAAATAAGAAAGAGATATATATTAATGCTGCTTTTAATCATTCGTCATTATGAATAAGGGTAACATTTCAAAATTTTTGTAATAGGGATGAAGTTTTGGGCGATTATAAAATTTATCAACATTTACGAACTTTTTTGTTTCTGTAACAACTTCAATTGGCACATGATCGTAGCGCCCGTTTTTTAATACCACCATCCGGCCATCAATTCCTTTAAGTATTAAATCGAGTGCAAGATTACCGTATGCTGTGGG
>NZ_CAMYIP010000020.1 GCF_947258525.1 uncultured Eudoraea sp. | reverse complement strand
GATCGGGCAACGTAAAGGTTTAGATGTGGGCGGAACCAAAGAGCCCTTGTTTGTCATAGAAACAGATGTAGATAATAACATTATCTATACAGGACAGGGCAAGAACCACCCGGGACTCTATAGAAAAACCCTGTTTGTAAAAGAAGATGAATTGCATTGGGTTCGTCCAGACCTCGCCTTGGACACCGATGAAACCATGGAGGTTCTGGCCCGGATACGATACCGCCAGCCCCTTCAAAAAGCCACACTTTATAAAATTGGGAGCGGACTCTATGTCGACTTTCACCAACCCCAGGAGGCCATCACACCCGGACAATTTGTAGCCTGGTACCTGGAAGATGAATTAATTGGCTCTGGGGTGATTTCTTAACTCCCCAACTTTTTCTCTGCAACTCCCCAACTTTTTCTCCTGCAACTCCCCAACTTTTTCGACACTAGTCGAAAAAATTACCCCTCTTAAAAAGAGGGGAATAAATTTTTTTATTCCTCCCTGGAGAGGGAGGTGTCCTTTGCTAAGGCAAAGGACGGAGGGTCGGCAAGTACCCTTTGGAGGGAGGTGTCAATTGACATCGTCAATTGACGGAGGGTGAGGGTCGGCTTACCCATGCATGCATTCTTCAGACTAGAATGGTATTCTTGTAGTCAGATAGTAGGACCAAATGAGAAATAAACTCCATACTCGTAAATACCTCAAAGAAATCAGAAGAGCACTCAGGAAACGCATGACACCTGCGGAAGCCTTTCTCTGGACCCACTTAAAAAGCCGTAAACTGGCTGGACGGAGATTTAATAGACAGTTTAGTATCGAGAACTACATTGCGGATTTTTACTGCCACCAAGAGCGATTAGTAATTGAACTGGATGGACAGGTTCATATGAATCCGAAAGCTCAAGAAAAGGACCGACTTAGGACAGCAAGGCTGAAGGAACTTGGGTATACTGTAGTTCGTTTTGAAAATTATATGGTATTTGAGCACCTTTCTTTTGTACTTGAAGAAATCGAAGAACACTTTAGCTCAATAGAATAGTGTGCCTTGCCAGTCCTATCTTTTTGGAGTAAACTTGTTCTATGCAAAATCGCATTACAGAACTTTTTCAAATACAGTACCCCATCATCCAGGCAGGTATGATCTGGGCCAGCGGATGGCGACTCGCATCAGCCGTCGCAAATGCCGGGGGATTAGGACTTTTGGGTGCCGGGAGTATGTATCCGGATGTTTTGCGCGAACATATCCAAAAATGCAAAAAGGCAACTTCAAAGCCGTTCGGGGTAAATGTACCTATGCTCTATCCGGATATCGATAAGCATATGGAGATCATTGTTGAAGAAGGTGTGAAAATCGTTTTTACTTCTGCGGGGAATCCCAAAACCTGGACTTCGTTCTTGAAAGAGAATGGCATTACTGTAGTTCATGTTGTCAGTAGTTTAAAATTTGCGCTAAAAGCACAGGAGGCGGGGGTGGATGCTGTTGTGGCAGAAGGGTTTGAAGCCGGCGGGCATAATGGCCGTGAAGAAAGTACCACCTTCACTTTGATCCCGCTTGTGTCCAAAGGGGTTCAGATCCCGGTGATCGCTGCCGGAGGCATCGCATCCGGTAAAACTATGCTGGCCGCTATGGTGTTGGGTGCTGAAGGTGTTCAAATTGGGAGTCGGTTTGTGGCGAGCAATGAAGCCTCTTCTCATCAAGCCTTTAAAGACCGGGTTGTTCAGGCAGGAGAAGGGGAGACCTTGTTGACACTCAAAGAATTGGCTCCAGTCCGACTCATAAAAAATAAGTTTTATGAAGAAGTAAAGCAGGCGTATGCCAATTGTGCATCCCCGGAAGATCTTAAAAAATTATTAGGCAGGGCGCGAGCGAAACGAGGGATGTTCGAAGGAGATCTGGAAGAAGGTGAACTCGAAATTGGGCAGGTCAGCGCCCAGATAAAAGAGATCCTCCCAGCTGCGAAGATCGTTGAAGAGATCGTTAAAGAGTTTAATTCTGTAAAAAGAGAATTATCAGAATTTAATTTATGATCACTCTTTTTCAAGATAATACAGGGAGAAAACATTATTCTCCTTCTTGTGATAATAAAAGCCATCATCTTCAGGATTGAGGGTCGCAGCTTCAACAAAACCAGTTATTTCAGTAATGAGTTGCGGGGTTCCGAACGGCTCTTCCTTTGATGCTCTTTGACTCAAATAGATCTTCGCCTGGGGATCATCTCCTAAAGGTAATGTCAGCCTTGTAAAATATAGTTCCAATTCATTCTGGCTTAGTGCCGGGGCATATTCCAGGTGTTCTGTGTTTACAGATTGCAGCAAGTCTTCACTATTTATATCTCGGATAAAGGAATCGCCTGTTTTGTTGGCAATGACAAGATCTGCTTCTAAGGGATATGATGTTTGCTCGAATCGTCCATCTACAAAATAGAGCGTATTACCGTCTGTAGAGATTTCCGCGTCAAAATTTAACCAGCCTAGTTCATTTCTTGAAATTCCCTGAACACTACCGCTATTGAGCACGGTACCCGAATCAAATGTCCCGGAATACAGCGCTTCAAGTGTTTCAAAATATTCACCGGTATAGACATAATAAAAAGTGTTGTTTAGATCCATGCTGGCAACAGCTTCCAGTTCCATGGTATTGATCCCCTCAACTATACCCTGATAGTCAAATGTCGTTTCATTTATCTTCAAGGCCCAATGCAGGTCTGTATTGACGATGTCCTGATTCAAATTATTGAAAAATAAAATTGATCCATCGCGGGAAAGAAAAGGTTCCATAAGATCCGAATTGTAACCTTCAATAACAACGGGTTGTTCTATTCCAAAAGTAATTGGTATGCTATCGTCTATATCCTGAGGCGGGGTATTAGTTGAATTGTCTTTACTACAAGACAAGATCCCTATTGTAAGGAATACGGCAAAGATTATTTTCTTTATCATAGCGTTGGTTTCTAGGTTAGACCTATTTTTCCAACGAACGTTTAATTTATAAATTGTTATTCCTTGTCCAATTTTAAAATGGTTTGAAGCAATACATTGGATCCATTAGCCATATCCTCAGCCGAAGTAAATTCCCTGGGTGAGTGACTGATGCCGCCTTTGCTCGGCACAAAGATCATTCCTGTAGGAACAATCCGGGCCATATCCTGGGCATCATGTCCGGCACCACTGGGCATATACTGATAAGATAATCCAAGGGAATTACAGACAGACTCAAACTGCGATTTTATGATGGCATCCATATGTGCCGGTTTGGCTGTGGCATCCAGGGGATGGAATTTGAATTCCGTATTCATGGCTACACCAATTTCATTGGCTCTTTCTACCATTTTATTGTAAAGCGTATATATCTTCTCTTCCGAAAGATCCCGGATCTCCAAACTCAGTACAACTTCACCCGGGATGACATTCGGAGCCCCTGGCAAGGCATTTATTCGACCCACTGTCCCCACCTGGCTGCCTTCCATGCTATTGGTGATCTCATTGACGGCCAGAATAAATTTGGCCGCTGAAAGCAAAGCGTCTTGCCGCATATTCATGGGGGTGGTTCCGGCGTGATTGGCAAATCCTTTTATTCTTACGTCCCACCATTGGAGCCCTACAATTCCTTCCACGATCCCTATATCCAGATCTTCACGTTCTAAATTGGCGCCTTGTTCAATATGTAATTCTAAAAAAGCTTTCATACTGCCTTTCGGTCGGATCACTTCCGCTAATCGGGTTGTATCACCGCCAATTCGATGAATTCCTTCCCCCATAGAATATCCGGTGCTGTTTACCACCTTTAAGGCTTCAGGGCCAAGTTGACCTACCAGGGCACGGCTTCCCATGACGCCACCTTCCTCATTTGAAAAAATGATCATTTCCAACGGGTGCTTTGTTGTTATCTCTTTCTCTTGTAAAACACGCATCACCTCAAGAGCTCCCATAGATCCTACACATCCATCGTAATTCCCACCATTCGGCACAGCATCGATATGAGAACCGAATCCGATCGGCTTTAATTCTGCCTCATTGCCTGCTCTTCGACCGATTATATTACCGGCAAAGTCGATATGCACTTCCAATCCGGCATCCTGCATCTGCTTCACCATCCATTCGCGACCCTGGATATCGGCATCGCTAAAAGCTACTCGATGGGTTTCCCCATCCGAATCGATACCAAACTGAGCCAAATCCATGATGGATTGTTCTAACCGATCCTGGTTCACATGAAGCTTTTGTTGGGCTGTAACTGAAAAGAAAGTGAATAGAAGTAGAATACTTTGGTACGTTCTCATAAAAATGATTTTA
>NZ_CAMYIP010000019.1 GCF_947258525.1 uncultured Eudoraea sp. | reverse complement strand
ATTGGCAGCGGCTGTACTCTGATCTTTATCAATTGCGTCATAAATGTATCCATCATCGACAGATTGGGACAATACATTTCTATCGCGTTTCCAATGCCATAGATCTGCCAGTTCACCAAGGTTTTGCATATAATGCCTTGTGGTTTTTTGACCGGGTTGTGGATCGGTTAAATTAGCATGACAAGTAATAGTACATGTACTCCCTTGAAAGCCCTCCGGATAATTGCCGGAAGCATCTGCAATCGGGAACATCATGGCAAATTTGTCCTCGTAGTATTTATCATTTTTATGATTAGCATATTTATTATGTTGGTGCCAAGTCTGCGTATCCGGTTTAAAATACCAGGATTCGCGGTCCTGACTATCAGAATCGTCCTCCCATTCAAGTAATAGGTATAAAAATTCACCATCGTGGCCTCCTCTCAAAGAGAAGTTATAAGCTTCCCCAGTATAAGGATCGAACAGATCTATCGGTTCCAGAGAAGCATCTGTTCCACTGTTAATTGAATTCAAGGGAATCATACGATCCCCAGCCGGCGAAACCGTAGCTGTATTCACAAGGGGTCTGGCTTCTTTCCAAATTTCATCAATCACACCATCAAAGACGGGTGCAGTTTCAAATTTTGCAACTAATAAAGTGTCTGAGCTTATCCCGACTCCGGGATCAGACTCAATAATAGTTGTCAAGGGCGTATCATCATGTGTACAATGCACAAAAAATACAACAGCAAAAGCTGCAAATAGTAAACCTGTTTTTTTTAATTTCATAACTTAAATATTTAGTAATACAAGAATCTTGTCTATACGGAATTCTGAACAAAAGTAGACTCAGAAAAAATCTGTAATCATGATAAATATCATAGATGAAATTACCTGGAAATAAAAAAAAAAGAAACCAATAATTGGGGACTATTTGCTTGTAAAAGAATAAAGTAAATGTCCGTTCTATAATAGGATTTACTAATACTTTTATTTAATTGTAAGATGCTATATAGAGATTCCAAAAAGTTTGAATTATTTGGAGATTTCGATCTGACATGGACAAAATAGCATCTGTAATTTCCAGCTCTTCTATTTCGAATTTTCTTTCCTATTTTTGCTCCGCCTTTATGGCTCACTAGAAGCGATTATATTTCACCAGAGATTTAGTCCTTTTTTGAATTTGGAATTTGCATTGCTTCAGCAATGTTCGGGATGTATACTGACGCTTTCGGTCAGCATACGCTCTGGATAAACTCCGTCTGGCCCACCTTCTCACGCATAAGCGCGATTCGGTGGACATAGTACCTGGGCTGCTTTGAAGGATAAACTCCGTCTGGCCCACCTTCTCACGCATAAGCGCGATTCGGTGGACATAGTACCTGGGCTGCTTTGAACAGGTACAGATTGGAATTTGTCACCTGCCTGCCGGCAGGCAGGATTGTTTTTTGGAATTTGCATTGCTTCAGCAATGTTCGGGATGTGGCGCAGTCTGGTAGCGTACTCGGCTGGGGGCCGAGTGGTCGCAGGTTCAAATCCTGTCATCCCGACTACGCCCACCGAAGCTCGAGATAAATCGAGAGCGAAGGTGGGCTTTTTCATACTAATACAACTTCTAGCAGGAATTTCGCGGGCTTCGTCGGGCAGGCCCGCCTTACTTTCTTCAAGTAAAATGCGTTGCCAATTTATTGGCATAAGTAATTAAATAAATAAGTCCTGTAATGGCGAAGCCATTCAGGCTTTCTATTTCCAGCATAGGATGTAAAAGGATTGCCGAGTGTAACGAGGAAATCCATTAATATCCTCAGCCGTATGGAATAAACGAGAATAACATGCAAGCCTGCTCTTATCTATTTCCAGTAGTGGATGTAATAGGATTGCCGAGGAATTAAAGAAATACTGTCAACACTCATGTTTTGACCTTACAGTGATTTCCCATAAATTAATCCAAGGGGAGGGGGTGAACTACCCGCCCCTGATCACGCCGAAGGCTTAATCCAGAAGTTTCTGGAACATGGTTTTTAGTTCTTAGTTCCTAGTTCTTAGCTTTTGGTTAAAAGATGCACTCTTGGGCAATTAAATAAAATAGTCAGCTATTACAATCCCAAGATGTCTACTCCCTGTTCAAAAACTATATCTACCGGGATATTTTTCTCGGAAAGTCGATCGAGTTCAGTTTGTAAAACATCACCGATCTTACCCTTTTCCTCAACCAATTGGTCCACTCCATTATAATCCCCATTACCCTGGAGCGTCAAGATCTTTTCGGATAGTGCATTCATAGCTTCCCGCATTTTATCATAATCAACCCTGTATGTATTAGTGGCTTCATCCTTGATAAATGCCCCGTATTCATTAAAGAAATTAAAACGGATCATATTCGCTTTTCCATGAGAACTGGCAGCACCAAATCGGACTGAACGGAAAATACCTGCCATAAATGTCACATAGTAATCCTCCAAACTTCCTTGGATCTCCCCTTTCTCATGGAGTTGTGTGATCATATAAAGTCCCAGAACATCTGCCTTTCCTTCCTCCAGCGCCGAATAATGTTCTTTAAGCGCACTACGGACAGTCCCTAGTTCATTGATCGTGTTCTTAATGCCTAAGCCATGGGCCACCTCATGAAACATGGTATTTCCAAAAAACGCATCAAAAGTGATATGCTTTCTTTGATCCTGATGGATCAATACATCTGCAATGGGAACCAAAATATGATCAAACTTGGCCTGCATAGCGTTTTTCAACTGTAACCTCCTGGAGCCTTTAGCAAGCTGAACTTCCTCATCATTAGGGAGATTAATAGCTATGGTTTTTGATCCTGCATTACAATCCCCCGCGTAGTAGACTACGTCATAGGCATTCAGGTCAGCATCTGTTCCGGGCATTTCTGCCTTGTACTCATCTGCCACAGGAAGTCCTTCCTGAAGTTCCGGTAGAAACGCAGCATATTTCGCTAACCGCTCACTCCAGGATTTATCTTTTACGAGCACATATGCTTCATGGGCTGCTTTGTAATTGTAAAGCTTATCTTCATAATTCTCAATCGGACCGACCACAAAATCCAGGCCATTGGTTTTCATATCCATCCAGGCCATGTCACTTGGTTGATACTCGTCCGTCAATAAGGCTTCAGCTCTGAGTGTCAAATAGTTTTTGAGTCCCTCGTCTTCGGCGAGTTCCGCACATTGTCGTAAAAGATCCGCAGCCTTTTGAACTTGCTCGGCAAACATTTCATTATATGGAACGACTTTAAGATTCCTGTCTTCATCCCTGCGAATAAACGTATAGAGACTCGTCTTTGCATCCAGATCTATCGCCTCAAATTCTTCTTTGGACATATCGCTGGGATAAAAATTAGCTCCTTCAGGCTTGTGACCTATCCCCTCGATAAATGGCTCATTATCGGCTAAACGATCCCAAGGACCGTAGTTGATTTGTACGAATGTTTTAGTGTCAGTATCAGCTATAGCAGATAACAGGGAGTCCTTTTTTCCATAAGCCTCATACCAAAAAAGTTCATCCATGATATTAGAAACTTCAATCATTAATGGGATCATTTGCTTTTCTCCCTCACTTAACCCGAAAAGGTCTGACGTTAATTTGACATTTTTATAGATGTCCACCCTTTCCTTCATTAGAGATTCCACTGTGAACTTTTCCTCTTTTTTATCTGGTACACATTGGATTGCCAAGAATCCAATAAGACCTAAGTATATAATTTTTCTCATCAAAGTATTCTTAAATAATTGTTTTGATTTTGCAAAGGTAATAAGATTCTGTCCTGTTGATAGTTTTTGGGCCGCCTGCCGGTAAACAGGTTTAATATTCCTCTTTGAGAGTTCAACGAAAATGAAGGGCTTGCGCCTCGGCCGACGCCATAGGCTATTGCCGACGGCTGTCCGCTTAAGCTTCAGCGGCACGCGGGCGTCAAGCAGGCCCGACCAAGAAAATCGAATGTTTTCACGTTGGATTTTTTATTTGGGGAAAACGCCAAACTTGTTTGAGCGTTTGGAACAAATGAAAAAGACCTTTAACCCAATGGCCAGATATGACAAGAATCATTTTCTGTAATATTCTTAATTAATATCTTTCCTAGATAGTCCACTTTCATTGAGGATTTATGACATAAATGATCATGCAATGAACCTTAAAACATATTTCGACGAACTTAAAAGACGTAATGTATTTAAATCCGGTATTGCTTACATGGTTTTGTCATGGATCCTTATCCAGGTATCAGAAACTATTCTTCCGGCAATTAATGCCCCTGACTACCTTTTTAAAACAATCTTGTTCGTATTAAGTCTTGGATTTCCTATTTGGTTGCTATTTTCATGGATTTATGAGATTACTCCGGAAGGTCTTAAAAAAACGGACGATGTTCATCCTACAACCTCTATAGCGCCGCGAACAAGCAATAGACTAAACAAAATAATTATAGCCTTATTAGCAATCGCTATTGTTATGATGTTTTTCGATAAATTTTGGCCTGAAGAAGTCAATAAAATAGACAAAACAGCAAGTTTAGTTACTGAACCGCACTTTGATGATAAAAAAGCCATTGCTGTCCTTTCCTTTTTAAATCATTCTAAAAATACAAATGAAGAATATGTAGTAGACGGCATTACGGAAGCCATCACCCTGGAACTTTCAAAAAATAATTCCTTACGAGTTATCTCAAGGACATCAGCGATGAGTTATAAAGATGAGAGTAAACTCTCATCTGACATAGCAAAAGAACTTGGCTCTGATTATTTACTGGAAGGTTCTGTACTGACCGATAACGATAGCATTCGCGTTACCGTTCAACTAATAGATCCTATGCCTTCAGAGAAACATATCTGGTCTAATATTTATAATCAAAAGGTGGAAAATATTATACCAATGATAGGTAATTTATCAGTAGATATTGCCAATGAGATCAATAATATTATGACCCCGGCGGTTACTGTATCCAATTTCCGGCAAGTGAATGCCAAAGCCTACGATCTTTATTTAAAAGGGCGGCATTTATGGAAACAGCAAACAGACCCAACGATTGAAAGTTCCATAGAGAATTTGACAGAATCTATAAAATTGGATTCTAGTTTTGCCCCTGCTTATGTAACCCTGGCAGAAGCTTATATTACTTTAAATCAATTTGAATTTAATAATGAGAAGAAACCGTTGAACCGGGAAAAAAGCAGGGACGCCATTAACAGAGCATTGGAGTTGGATAACGCTTTGGGTGAAGCGTATATAACCAAAGGTAATATCCTTGGAAAATTTGACTGGGATTGGAAGGGAATGAAAAAAATGCTCGATAAAGGCTTGCAAATAAACCCAAACAACGCGTACGGGCATAAATTATTATCAGATTATTATTTGGTGATGGGTGACTATAATAAGGCCATTAGCGAAGCCCTTATAGCTGAAAAGCTCGACCCATTGAATCCTATGATCGGCCAACAAGCAGGTAAAGTGTACTACGTTGCTAATCAGTATGATAACGCTATAGAACATAGTAATAAATTGTTGGAATTGTTCCCGCAGTTTGGAGGCGCTTACACTCGACTAGGATTTGTATATTGGATTAAAGGAGAAAAAGAAGAAGCCAGAAAATCGTTTTTGAGATTACAGGAAATAAGAAACAACCAGGCTATGGTTAAGGCATATAAAGAAGGATCCCTCGAAGATGGAATTAATTTCTGGCTTCTTAGTGTAGAAAAAGAGGATCCTAAATTTTGTACCTGGCCCGGCCTAACAGCTCAAGTTTATATGGCAGCGGATGATAAACAGAAAGCATTGGAATATCTTGAAATTGCCTTTAAATATCACAATGAACATTTGCCCATTATGCTAATGATGCCAGAATTTAAACATTTGTACAAAGAACCGCGATTTAAGAAGCTGGTTAAAAATACCGGTATTAATTTGAGCCTGGAATAACTACTGGTGGGGTTTTAGTTCAACGTATAAAATATAGATATTTAAAGGGGTAATATGCCAAGACAGATCCTATCATTCCCGCAAAGCAGAAAAATGGTTAATTCAGGCAAGCCACTTTTCTACTAATTCATGGAAAATTACTGCCAGTTTATGACAACCACATGATTAATAGGGCATCGGAAGATATTACCATACTCCGATTGTAGGCCATATTTGAGATTTGACATTGTTTTTTCCGAAATTCACAACATATCCCTTCCGTATTACAATATTGTTAATAAAGTATAAGTTATAGTGTTCAATATCAGGTAGTTTTAACATGTACTTTCTTACTAATATTTCGTAAAATATTACAAGTGAGTAATTTTTCATTTAAGTGAAAAAATAATATAAAATCAAAAAGGAAGGTGTAAATAAAAATCTAAGCCACGGAATGTCATTGATTTAGAAAAGATAAAAAATTTAGCAATCGTACAGTATGGCTTACATCCCAACTTGGTTAATAATTTTTTTGTTCAAACCAGGTAAATGATACTATGAAAGAAATACCAAATCTTAACTATATCAATCGACTTTCCAAGGGGAATAAGGTATTTGCAAAAAACCTTGTGGATATAATAAAAAAAGAACTCCCAAGAGAAGTAGAGACCTACCAATTGCATCTTAATGAGGGAGATTTCGATAAAACTGCCGAGGACGTTCATAAAATTAACCATAAAATCAAAATTTTAGGGTTAGAGAATGGTTGCAGAATGGCAGAAGAATATAGAATAGGCTTACTAAAGAAAAGTATAAAATTAAAACAGGATTTTGAAAGCATATTGACTTCAATGTTGATTTTTATTGAAAAGGTCTACGTATGAACTGTATTGTTATAGACGATGAGGAAACATCCAGAGCCATAGTTGGACATCTGGTGGAAAACAATCCCAACGTCCAGTTACTGGATAGTTTTAGTTGTGCCATTAACGCAATTAAATATCTTAACGAATACAGTATCGATCTTGTTTTTCTAGATATTCATATGCCAACCTTTACTGGTTTTGATTTTATTAGAACTGTCAAGAATGCCCCAAAAATAATATTGACTACATCAGACAGAGATTTTGCACTTGACGCTTTTGAATACGACTGTATTATAGATTATTTTATGAAGCCTATTACACAGGAACGCTTTAACAAAGGCGTAGAAAAGGCCCTTTCATCAAATAAAGATGCAGCAGAGATAGTAGACAGTACGTTACCTGATGAGGCTATAGATGATCTATATGTAAATATTGACAGGAGACTTGTTAAGATCGATATTCCCAGTATAAATCTAATCCAGGCGAAAGGAGACTATATTTTACTGAAAACTGACAGTAAAAATTATATGGTGCATTCCACCTTAAAAAAAATAGTGGACAAACTACCTCAAGATGATTTTTTAAAAGTTCATCGATCCTATGTAATCAATACTAAGAAAATAATAGACATTGAAGATAATAGCGTATTGATAGGCAAAGATGTGATCCCAGTAAGCCGCTCGAATCGGGCTGAACTGTTGAGGCGCTTAAATCGTCTCTAGAAGGTGTTTTATGCACTAAAGACCTCCCGTAAAAACGATTCTACTTCAAATCAAAGCCGATCCCGGTAATTTAGATTTTTCATAAAAGGTCAATTAACGCACATATTTTCCTGCTCGTCTACACAAAAGTGCGATTCACCGAATAAATAAGCAGATCAACGGGTATTCACCCTAATTTTACAGCATTATTAAACCCAAATCTTTGTTATTATGAGAAATTTAAAACTTGTTAATCTAGGGACTACTTTACTGCCAATCATATCCTTAAGTTCTATTTTCTTTATGCTCTAGACGAGAATCACCGCTTTCTCACTAGGCTATGTAATGCTGTTAATGAGAAGTAAGGAGCCATAAAGAATCGTAATAATGGCTGTCATAATATCTACTAGTTAAAATATGCTTAATAAAAATTAATCAGCAACATTTAATTTATAATCCATATTCACCCCAAAATTAACCTACTATGAATACGCTACTATTAATACAAGAAATTTACCACGAAGGATTCAAGAATTTAGGCAACCTATTCTATAAAAATTATCTCAAGGCTTTTGCATGGTTCGGGTTCTCAATGTACGGAGTAGTCATATATGCATTCTTATTCAGACTTTCGACTGGTTTTGTATTTGACTGATTTTCAGAGCTA
>NZ_CAMYIP010000018.1 GCF_947258525.1 uncultured Eudoraea sp. | reverse complement strand
AGTACTAAGGGATGGAGCAGCGGCACAATATGGGTCGGACGCAATTGCAGGAGTAATCAATATTATCCTTAATAAGGGTTCAGGGGAATTAAATCTCACTGTAACTACTGGTGCGAATTTTTCAAAGAATGCCAATGGGCAAACAGGTGGCTCAGATGGTGAAGCTACCAATATAGCTGGGAGTTATGGAATTTCTTTGGGTGAAAGAGGAGGATATATCAATTTTTCAGGAGATTTCGATGTTCGTCAGGACTATAGCCGGATGAAAGAATGGGAAGGAGATGTATTTAATCAATACAATACTGTAGAGCGATTTGCAAACAATGATGGTTACGACCTAGCAGCCTTATTGGATGATGATGTAACTGATGTACTTTTTTATGCAAATGCTGCAGGGATTGATACAGGTACAGCAACTACTAAAGCAGAATTACAACCAATACTGTCTGTTGATAATACAGAGTCTGAATTAACGGCAAGAGGTTTGGTAAGAAGTGATTTTAATATGAGAGTAGGGCAATCTGCCCTAAGAGGGGGTCGATTTTTTGCGAATTTTGCACTTCCCTTGGATGACTATGGCACAGAACTTTATTCTTTTGCCGGAATAAGCTCTAGAACAGGAAATTCAGCAGGATTTTACAGGTTACCTAATCAGAGTAGAACCTTTACACCGGCATATCTCAACGGATTTCTACCGGAAATAAATTCCAATATTAAAGACCAATCTATAGCAGTTGGTATCAAAGGCAAAATAGGGGATTGGAGTGTAGATTTCAGTAATACCTATGGAAAGAATGCATTTCTTTATACTATAGGAAATACCTTTAATGCTTCTCTGCAAAGTTCCTCACCTACTACCTTCGATGCTGGTGGATTTTCCTTCGCGCAAAACACGACCAACCTCGATATAACTCAGTTTTATGATGATATATTTAGTGGGTTCAATGTTGCTTTTGGTGGGGAATACCGTTTGGAGACCTATGAAATTGTAGCTGGGCAAGAATCATCATATGCGCAATATACGGCAGCCGGAGAAGTCATTACACTTTCTACGCAACAGCCGTCCGAAGATTTCTTTGGAAGTGCCAGACCTGGAGGTTCACAGGTGTTTCCGGGCTTTAGTCCTAATAATGAATTATCCAGGGGCCGTAGCAGTGTTGCTGGATATCTGGATTTGGAAGCCGATTTTTCTGAAAGTGTTCTTGTGAGTTTTGCAACCCGTTTCGAAAACTACAGTGATTTTGGCTCTACGATTAATTTCAAGGTTTCATCGCGGGTTAAGATTAGCGATAATTTTAATCTTAGGGGAGCATTAAACACCGGCTTTAGGGCACCATCCCTTCATCAGATTTATTTTAATTCAACATCAACAATTTTCGATCAGAACGGAGATCCACAAGAGGTAGGTACATTTTCCAATGATAGCAGAGCAGCCAGTCTTTTAGGAATACCTCAGTTAAAGGAGGAAACATCGAGTAGTATTAGCTTGGGTTTAACGGGTAAAATACCTGACGCCAACCTTACGGTTACTGTAGATGGGTACTTTGTGAAAATAGACGATAGGGTTGTATATACCGGCCAGTTTCAGGGTCCTGGTACAGGAACGGAATTGGATAACCTTCTTAGACAGGCAAATGCTTCAAGAGCTTCATTTTTTGCCAATGCAATTGACACAGAATCTCGGGGTATTGATTTAGTATTTACCCAAAGAGCTAATGTCTGGGATGGATGGATGCTTAATTCGGTGTTGGCAGCTACTTTTTCTAAAACTCAGCAGGTAGGGGAGATAAAGGCATCACAGGTTCTTGAGGACGCCGGTCTTGTAGACACCTACTTCCCTGAAGATAGCAGGGTTTATCTGGAAGAAGCAGTGCCCAGAACAAAAGTGAATTTAACTTTTAACCTGTCTTCAGAGAAATGGATATTCTTTTTAAGAGGTGTATATTTTGGAAAAGTTACAGAAGCGACCACAAATATTGACAGGCAACAGGTTTTTGGCACCAAATTCGTAACGGATCTTTCTGTGGGATACAAGGCTACGCCCTCACTTACCTTTACCGTTGGTGCAAACAATTTATTTGACACATATCCGGACAGAGCAGCTGAGGTTTTGGCAGACGGAGGAAATAATAGGAGCAGCGGCCGTTTTGATTGGTCTCGGAGAGCTCAACAATTTGGAATTGGAGGTAGATTTTTATTTGCAAGAGTCAATTTCATCTTAAAATAATCCATTCACCGGAAATAATTGAAAAGCTACCATCTTTGGTAGCTTTTTTTGTTTATTTCGATAAAGTTGTTAGAAGTATAATTTTTGATAAAAAAGATAGTTTATATAGAAGTCCCATTTAATAGACTGCCTAAAGGATTTAAAATCATGAAATTGAATCATTTATTCCCTATTCTGCTTTTATTTGTCATCTGCACCATTACCGGCCAAACAACAGACTGTACTTTAGGTATTGGTGGCAAGGACACGGAAACCATAATTAAAGTATTTCAGCTGAGTGAAGAACAGTTAGTTCAAATGGAAGGCTGGATTCAGGAATTAAAAAAGTCCAATGAAGGAATCCAGGAACAAATTGACGATCTTTTAGAAAAACATCCACAGAGTAATCCCGAAGAATTAGAAACCTTAGCACAAAAATTTAAACCACTGCGTGCTCAGATACTTTCTAATTCAAAAAAATGCGACCAAAAACTCCTGGGAATATTTAATGAAAATCAATACCAAAGGTATATTAGTTTGTGCGGAGAGGCCCTGCGCAAACCACTTGTTGGTATCGGTGCTGAAGAAATTAAATCACCTGAGTGAGCTAAACATCAACCGTTTGGCAAATTAATTATTTATAAGCCTTAAAACTTATCGAAGTTTGTATTTTTGAACAAACTTATTCCAGATAATGTACAAGTTCCTGATCAGACCAATTCTTTTCCTTATGGACCCGGAAAAAGTGCATCACCTGTCCTTTACCCTGATAAAATTATTTTCGAAAATTGGATTTGCAGCTGTTTTCAGATCCTTATATCTGATAAAAGATAAACGATTGGAAAGAGAGTTGTTTGGTATAAAATTCCAAAACCCGGTTGGTCTTGCAGCCGGTTTTGATAAGGATGCCAGGCTATATAATGAACTCTCAAATTTCGGATTTGGTTTTATTGAAATAGGTACTGTAACGCCTAAGTCACAAGGGGGTAATCCAAAAAAGAGACTTTTCAGATTAAAAGCAGATCAGGCAATTATAAACAGGATGGGCTTTAATAATCTCGGTGTTTTTGAAGCTGTTGAAAACTTAAAGAAAAAGCACAACGTAATAATAGGTGGTAATATAGGTAAGAACAAAATCACACCAAATCATCTTGCAACCAAGGATTATTTGATATGCTTTGAAGCTCTTTTTGACCATGTTGATTATTTTGTTGTCAATGTGAGTTCTCCAAATACTCCCGGCCTCCGGGAATTACAGGATAAGGAGCCTCTTACTGCGCTTTTGATGGATTTAAAACGTGAGAACCGAGAACATGCTCAAAGAAAGGCAGTTAGTGAAAAGCCAATTCTTCTAAAAATTGCTCCTGACCTTACCAATGATCAGTTATTAGATATAATTGAAATTGTTGAAGTAACCGGGATTGAAGGTATAATTGCCACGAATACTACTATTGCCAGAGAAAACCTGAAATCCGATTGTGTTCTTGTAGAAGAAAAAGGCGGATTAAGTGGAAAACCACTGGCAAATAGAAGTTCGGAAGTTATTAGGTTCCTATCGGAGGAAAGCAATAAGGCATTTCCAATAATTGGTGTAGGTGGGATTCATTCTGCAGAAGATGCCTTGGAAAAATTAGAAGCAGGTGCAGATTTAATTCAAATATGGACCGGGTTTGTGTACGAAGGTCCTGCTTTGGTAAAAAGGATAAATAAGGCTATTCTGGATCATTCCTGAGCGCTAACTACATGTTTCAATTAACTAGAAATGTTGTAGTATTCTCTTAAAAAAGGTCAACTCAAAGATTAATTGGTCCAATAATCAACCACCAATACATCATCTACAGAGGGTCCAATAAGACTCACAAACTCCTTATGATCTGGATGTGGCAAATATATGGCACGATCTTCTTCATTTTTAAAGCTTACAAAAAAGCAATGGGTAAAACCTTTGTCCAGTCCTTCAGGACTATTGTTTAATCCCCATTCAAAATCCAGGATTTGAGGAATTTTTCCTTGTAAAGCACCAAAGGCTTCTTCAATAGATTTTAATTGTTCTGCAGACGCCTCTTCATTAAACTTAAAAAGGACCACATGCCTTAAAACACTGTTTTTTGTATTTTTTAATTCAGTTTTTGTCTGATCTGGTTGTTTTTCCATTTTTAATGTAGCAAAGCTAATTGATGCCAGGCCAAGTACTACTAGCATCAAGAGTAATTTAGTTTTCATAAATAAAATTTTTGAAAGATAATCAAAAGCAGGAAACTTTTGTATTTTGAGCAATGATTCCAATACATTGACAATTTGAATTACGAGATACTTTCTGCCTTTATCCTTGCAACATCAGCCCTGGCCATATCACCCGGACCCGATAATATTTTTGTCTTAACACAGAGCATAGCCAATGGCACAAAATATGGGCTTTCAACCACTGCAGGATTAATCAGCGGATGTATAGTTCATACTACATTGCTTGCATTCGGTGTCTCAGCATTGATTAAGGAGAATGACCAAATCTTTTTTATTATAAAGTTATTTGGTGCACTCTATTTGTTTTTCCTGGCTTATAAAGTATACCGCACTAAGGCCCATATTGCAATAGATAATGCGGAGACGCCTAAAAAGTCCTTGGGTCAATTATTCAGACAGGGTTTTACTATGAATGTGCTAAATCCGAAGGTCACTATTTTCTTTCTTGCTTTTTTTCCCGGATTCCTGTTCAGCGAAGATTTGAATACTGTAATTCAATTTTATGTTCTTGGATTATTATTTATGATAGTTACATTTTTTATTTTTTCTACAATAGCATTGCTATCAGGGGCAATTGCTATACAGATTAAAAAGCATTCTGGTATTGAAGTATTTCTCAAATGGTTACAAATTGTTGTCTTTATAGGCATCGCGATCTTCCTGTTATTTTCGGATAATTAGTGCTAATTTTGGTGAATACGAGATTCGCCATATGCCCGAAAAAGTAAAGATGATTGAATGCCCCAGAGATGCTATGCAAGGCATTAAGAGCTTTATTCCCACGGAAAGGAAAATAGCCTACATTCAATCATTACTGGGTTGTGGCTTTGATACCATAGATTTTGGCAGTTTTGTATCTCCAAGGGCCATACCCCAAATGGCAGATACCGCCGAAGTACTTTCAAGATTAGATCTTTCCAAATCAAAAAGTAAGTTATTGGCCATTGTAGCCAATGTACGTGGCGCAAATGAAGCAAGTATACACAAGGACATTGATTATTTGGGATATCCTTTTTCTATTTCTGAAAATTTTCAAATGCGGAATACCCACAAAACAATTGCTCAGTCAATAGATATTTTGGACGAAATTCTTGAAATAGCGTATGCAGCCAATAAAGAGGTAGTTACTTATATATCTATGGGATTTGGCAATCCATATGGTGACCCTTGGAGTGTAGAAGTTGTTGGAGAATGGACCGAAAAATTGGCTGATATGGGGGCCAGGATATTGTCTTTATCCGATACCGTAGGATCTTCTACCCCTGAAGATATCAGTTACTTATTTAAGCATTTAATTCCTAAATACCCGAAGGTTGAATTTGGAGCCCACCTTCATACTACCCCAAGCAAATGGTACGAAAAAATAGACGCCGCTTACAAAGCAGGTTGCCGAAGGTTTGATGGGGCAATACGGGGGTTTGGAGGTTGTCCAATGGCCAAAGATGAATTAACAGGAAATATGCCTACTGAAAAAATGCTGTCCTATTTTACTGAAAACAAAGTAGAATCCGGGGTTCAGTGGATGGTATTCGAGGCTGCATATAATAAGGCCTCTGAGCTGTTTTCTAACTATTAAGGAAGCTTACCTGAAGCAAATATAAGTAGCTTTGTAAACCCTTTTCAATATCTGATAAAGATCCCTATTGAAACCGCAAAAGGATGTCCCGGCCGCAAGCCTGCAGGCACACGCGATACTGCATATGTCTCATCCAATAGATTAATGATTCTGCCATTGATACTGAAATGATCATTCAGATGATACTTTGCTGAAAAATCTACTACAAAACTTGATGGGACTAATTCATTAGAGGGAATACTTCCTCTTCCGGCTTTGGTTCTGAAGGCACCATTGTATCTTCCACTGAGATTGAGTTCATAGGAAGGGTGCTCCAATGATATCAAAGCATTAAACTGATGTTTGGGGATGTAGGGCATTTCATCACCCTTAGTAACTTCTCCCCAAATATCATTTGGACTATCAAAACTACTTTGGAATTCTGTATGGGTGTAAGTATAAGCAAAAGTTATGGGAAGCTTTAGCTTCTCGTGATTGTTTAAGGCGTTGTAATTTAACAAGACCTCTAATCCCGTCACATCTACTTCACCGGCGTTGAACTGTTCCAAACTTCCGGTACCTCCGGTGGCAGCCAAATCACTACCTAAAAGATTGCTATAGTCATTGTAGAACCCTATCAACTCGCCGGAAAAGCCACCAAAGGAGAACCGGGAACCCAACTCATAATTAATACTTTTTTCGGACTTTTCACCTTCTTTGCTTGTTGGAGGTGAAAACCCTTTGTGAATGCCACCGAATAGAGAGATCTGGTTGAAATTATAATTGAAACCCATCCCCGGAATCCAGACGTTCACTTGATTTTCGCGAGTAGAGAGGTCGAACCCCTGACGCGAGACGTCATTCTTACCATAATCTTTTCGCCCCAGGGAAATAGACTCATACCTTAATCCAGGTGTAATAGTCAGATTTTTATATTTAAGTTTATAAAGTAAATAACTAGAGAATGCACTGGCATCACTAATCCGATTGGCATCGGTACCAGGAGTCCCCGCGGTCGTCAGGTTCATAATACCATTATTGATCCCATAACCATCAACCCATTGAAATCTGTCTTCTTCGTCTGCATGAAAGCGAGCGCCCAATTCAAGATCATGAAAGGTATTATCTCCACTCCAGTGGTAATCAAATTTCGTCTGAATTCCTCGCGAAACATATTTTCTGTTATTGGCCTTAACTAATAAAGCATCGGCTGCTTCATCCTGATTGCCGGCGATAACATTGTAATATTCATTATTGGTTACCGGGTCTTCAAGAATATTTGAAATGCTTCTGCGGTCTCCATTCAAAGTTACGGCATCTAGTTTGTACCAGTTACGGCTAAATCCATTGTAATAAGCGGTTGTGATAATATGAAAATAATCACTAAAAACTAAATCATAAGTGGCCTGAATCTGGATATGATCATTAGTCATCTCGTCTACCTGAGAACCGGCATATCTTCTGAATGGTGTGCTCTCAAAATCTTCATCTGTCAGGCCTACATAAGTTTCATTCGAATCTTCATCCGAATATTGAAATTTCATATCCAGGATATGTTTTAGCTTGGCTGTTGGTGCCGAATTAAATCTAAATTTCGCTAAAAGATCGTTCTTATCAAACCCTGTATTGCCCCCATTATCCAACTTTTTGAAGCCATCAGAATTGAAGTTTAAATATTCAATAATATATCCAAAACGTTCCTTGCTATCTCCTAATTTTAATTGTAGGTCTCCACTATTATAACTACCGTAGTTTGCCAGTAGTGAAGCATGAAAAGTGTCTGGTATAGTTGAGGAAATCATATTTATTGCTCCACCGGTAGTAAAGGGCCCATATTGTACCTGGCTACTTCCTTTCAGAATTTCTACTGCCTGCATCCTTGCAATGGATGGGAAATAATAAGCAGCCGGAGCACTGTAGGGAGCAGGAGCTATGAGTACAGCATCCTCCATTAACGTAATTTTAGCACTCCTTTCCGGAGAGGTACCCCTTAAACTAATATTTGGTCGCAATCCAAAACCGTCTTCCTCAACAAGAGTTACTCCGGGTACTGATCTCAACACGCGGTTAATATCCGTATAGTTATACCTTAGTAATTCTGGTTGTGAAACATAGGTGGCAGCGCCGGTTCGATTCCTTGCCTGGAATTTGCTGCCCAGGATTACGTTGGCAGATAATACTACTTCCTCTAGTTTTATTAAGTTGGAATCCTGTGCTTGAGTAATGAGGCGTGTTGATTGTCCGTAAGAAATATTCAAAAAAACAACAATAAAGAAAAGGGAAAGTAAGCTCTTCATTTAATTTAGACTAATTATAAATAGCTGGTTTTTATAGAGCAAATTTATAATTGTTTTTTGAATCTCCAAAGCTTATTTAGAATAAATAAAAATAAAATCTGACTCTATTTTGGTTTTCAACCACTTAGGAATTCAGAAAAAACTTTAAGCTTTATTTTATGGGAAAGGTAAAAGAAGGGTACCGTAAAAAAAGTGTATATTTGCACGCAATTAATCATTAATTGCCATGGAAGCTCACCTTAATAAGATTCTTGGAGAAGGCCTCACTTACGATGACGTACTCCTTGTCCCTGCCTTTTCTGAAATTTTGCCCAGAGAAGTAAATATTCAATCAAAATTCACTAAAAATATTACTATAAATATTCCTGTTGTTTCGGCTGCGATGGATACAGTGACCGAGTCAAGAATGGCTATTGCTATGGCTCGTGAAGGAGGTATTGGTGTTTTGCATAAGAATATGTCAGCTGTGCAACAGGCAATGAAGGTTCGAAAACAGGGATCTTAGGTTTGAGAAGGATAACAATCGGCCAATTGCTGAGGTAATGACAAAATCAAATCTTGTTACCGTAGCTGAAGGGACTTCCCTGGAACAGGCGGAAGGCATACTTCAGACAAATAAAATTGAAAAACTTCCGGTTGTAGACAGTACGAATAAACTTGTTGGACTTATCACATTCCGTGATATTACCAAATTAACGCAGAAGCCAATAGCAAATAAAGATAGATATGGCAGGCTAAGGGTAGCAGCGGCAATTGGTGTAACGTCGGATGCTTTAGCAAGAACAAAGGCTTTGGTCGAGGCCGGGGTCGATGCGGTTGTAATAGATACAGCTCATGGTCATACAAAAGGTGTGGTGAGTATCCTTAAAGATGTGAAGAAGGAATTTCCGGAGCTTGATGTCATTGTAGGTAATATAGCCACGGCAGATGCTGCAAAGTATTTGGTAGAGGCGGGAGCTGATGCGGTAAAAGTGGGAATTGGGCCCGGTTCCATTTGTACAACGAGAGTGGTTGCAGGTGTTGGATTTCCGCAATTCTCGGCAGTATTGGAAGTTGCTGCAGCAATTAAAGGTAGTGGTGTTCCCGTAATTGCAGATGGTGGAATACGTTATACCGGCGATATCCCAAAAGCCATTGCGGCTGGCGCAGATTGTGTTATGCTGGGATCGCTATTAGCCGGAACCAAAGAATCACCCGGAGAGACAATTATTTACGAAGGTCGAAAATTTAAGTCCTACAGGGGTATGGGATCTGTGGAGGCCATGAAGGAGGGAAGTAAGGACCGGTATTTCCAGGACGTGGAAGATGATATCAACAAGTTGGTACCTGAAGGCATTGTTGGACGCGTTCCTTATAAAGGAGAGCTATTTGAAAGTATACATCAGTTTGTTGGCGGACTCAGGGCAGGTATGGGTTATTGCGGTGCCAAAGATATTGACACTTTAAAAGAAACAGGAAGATTTATAAAGATTACTGCAAGCGGTATTAATGAGGGCCATCCTCATGATGTAACGATTACAAAGGAATCTCCCAACTACAGCCGTTAATCCTGTTAAATAAAATCTAATAATCGAATATTGTCCAACTTTGTTGGCTGCATTCCCTATTTTTAGGTTTAAATACATCAGAAGCAATTAATTCCTTAATTTATGAAAATGTTTCAATTCCTAACAGTTGTTCTAGGCCTTATTGTTGCTACAGCACATTCCCAAAATATGTCCATAGATTTAGGTGAAAAGTATAAATCAAATTCATTTATTACCGTTAACAGGGAGTTATCTCAGCTGCCTGATGATTCCCGTGCAGTAGGGTTAAATGCTGTTCCAGGAGATGGGCTTTCATATCTTAAAGATATAAGCTTTAAAGAAGGAACTGCAAGTATTGAGTTGCTTGGTGAAAACAATCCGGGCAGTAGTTTTGTAGGATTAGCTTTTAACATACAAAACGATTCTACATATGAAGTCGTTTACTTCAGACCTTTCAATTTTGTGGCTCAAGAACCACTTCGTAAATCACATATGGTGCAATATATTTATCATCCGGAATTTACCTGGAAAAAACTTCGGGAAACTCGTACGGATGAATTTGAAAATGAAATAGTGAATCCACCAGACCCGGACCAGTGGTTCAGGGCAAAAATAGAGATTGGAAAGAATACCGTTAAAGTCTATGTTGAGGATTCCGAAAATCCGGTTTTGGAAATTGAGCGTCTTACAGAAATAAAATCAGATAAAATAGGTATATGGACAGGTTTCAACTCTTCAGGCTCATTCAGAAACCTCCATTTGGAAACCAGGTAATTTATTTTACGCTTCCGCTATACGTTTTCCAGTCTTTTTCCAGATAGATATTATCTCCAAAGTATCGCGCAATATTTAAAAAAGGATCTGGTTTTTGATATCCGGGTACAGGAGATAGCATATTGAGTTGCTCATCCATGAATACTACAGTCGGATAACTCAAACGACCTTGTAACAATGCAGCAGCTAATTCGTGATAACCTCTTTTACCTGATGGAACATATTTATAGGTTTTTCCTTTAAAATCAATAGGTTCTTTCCCTTCGCCATCTAACTTAACCATATAAAAGTTATTAATCATGTATTCTGCCACTTCGGCATTTTGAAAAGTGTCCTTATCCATTTTTTTACACCAGCCACACCAATCGGTATAGACATCAATAAATATTTTCTTCGGATTTTTATCAGTTGCCGCCAGGGATGTAGCTTCATCCCAGCTAAGCCAATTAACTTCCTGGGCATTTGATGCAAAGGTTAATAAACCAATAATGGCTACAAGAATGGGCTTGGAAAATGTAGGGGACTTAAATTTCATAAGTTTCGATTTGAGTTATTAGTCCAATTACTATACCAAAACTAACGAAAATTCAGCTTCTTTATTTCACTGCGGCTTTTTGATTCTTGGCTTCAAACAAATCTTTAACGTCAATTTGGTTCTTAATCAGATCATCAAAAGTCTCCCTTTCGCGTATAAGTACAGGTTGACCTTTGTGCCAGAGTACTTCAGCGGGCCTATATCTGGAGTTATAATTACTGGCCATAGTAAAGCAATATGCTCCTGCATTTTTGAAGCATAATATATCACCCTCAGAAATTTCATTAATTCTCCTGTTATTCGCAAAAGTATCCGTTTCACAGATATAACCTACCACGGAATAATAGCGTTCCCTTCCTTTCGGATTGGAGATGTTAATAATTTGGTGATTTGCACCATATAACATAGGACGAATTAAATGGTTAAAGCCTGAATCTACGCTGGCAAAAACAGTAGAAGTAGTCTGTTTTACGACATTGACTTTTGCGAGAAAATAGCCGGCCTCACTTACAAGAAATTTTCCAGGTTCAAATGCCAGAGTCAGTTCTCTGCCGTACTCTTTGCAAAATTCATTGAACCTTTTACTTAATTTTTCACCCAGTTCCTCAATATTAGTCTCTATATCCCCATCCTTATAGGGAACTTTAAATCCACTGCCAAAATCAATAAACTCAAGCTCTTTAAAATTTTTAGCTGTTTCAAATAGAATTTCGGATGCATATAAAAACACATCGATATCCAGGATATCACTTCCCGTGTGCATATGAATCCCATTTATTGTCATCTTGGTTAATTCTACTATTCTCAGTAAATGAGGGATTTGATGGATACTAACACCAAATTTTGAATCAATATGTCCCACCGATATGTTAGAATTGCCTCCTGCCATTACATGAGGATTTATTCTGACACATACCGGTATATCTGGATGTTTGCTTCCGAATTGCTCCAGGATGGAAAGATTATCAATATTTATTCGCACTCCTAAAGCTGCTGCTTCTTCTATTTCTTCCAAGGAAACTCCGTTAGGTGTATAAATGATTGATTCAGGTTTAAAACCAGCCAATAGGCCAAGTTTTACTTCTTGAATTGATACGGTATCTAAACCACTGCCAAGGTTATTCATCAATCTCAGAATTGTGAGATTAGAAAGCGCTTTTGCCGCATAATTCAGTTTTAACTTTTTGACCGTTTTAAAGGCATTAGTTAGCCTGTTGAACTGAGATATTATCTTTTCAGCATCGTAAACATATACGGGATTACCATATTCTTGGGTAATATTTAAGAGATCGGAATACTTCATTTGCAACCTTGGTTTTAAACAAATCTAAAATACTTAAGGAAAATGCACAAAATAAAAGACAGATTTATTATAAATAAAACAAATAGTTATAAATATAACACTTTAATATATGAGCTATTTGTGACTATGGCACTCCCTTTGTATTTTTAGAAAAAAGTTTTGTTATGAAATTACCCTTTTTTCCTTTGCAATCTGTTTTCTTCCCCGGCGAAAAAGTACCTCTCCACATCTTTGAGGATAGGTATAAACAACTTATTAATGATTGTCGCAAGGAAGCTATCACTTTTGGTATACCGGTGTATATTAACGACAGTATTGCCTATGGTACAGAGGTTCAGCTCATGGAAGTTGTGAATACCTATGAAAGTGGAGCTATGGATGTAGTATGTGTAGCAAGACAGGTATTCAGGGTGATTTCCTTTGATAATACTATGGACGGCAGATTATATGCGGGTGGCGAAGTAGAATTTATTGATAATATTAAAGACAGTGAACTTTCCGCAAAACAAGAGGTATATTCTAAACTTAAAGACCTATATGAATTAATGGAGGTACCATTTGCCCCTGTTGAATTAGAAATGTTTAATAGTTATACCCTTGCCCACAAAATGGGTCTTTCATTTGAACAGGAGTACGAGCTATTGCAGTTGGCCAGTGAAAATGAACGATTAAAATTTATCATGAAACATCTGTCGGTTACGATTCAGGTTCTCAATGAAGTTAATCGAACTAAATTGCTTATTGAATTGAATGGTCATTTCAAGAACTTTGATCCGCTAGATTTTAAAGCTTTTAAAATTTAAAGTTAATGCTTATTGAATACCTATTTCAATACAGCAATTAAGTCTGCTATTCCATAGTATATTGATCTTTAAAAAGATTAGGTCCTATTTGTGGTTTTATTAGGGTAAATGCGGTCGGTTTCCTATTTTTGCTACCTAACCCACATAAATCATAATATGAATCTTCACGAATATCAGGGAAAAGAAATTTTAGCAAGTTTTGGAGTTCGAATTCAAAGGGGTCTCGTAGCTCATAATCCTAAAGAAGCTGTAGATGTTGCAAAACAACTTACAGGAGAGACCGGTACTGAATGGTTTGTGATTAAGGCACAGGTTCATGCCGGAGGAAGAGGTAAAGGAGGGGGCGTAAAGCTGGCTAAAAATTTAAAAGAGGTAGAGGAGATTTCAGGCAATATTATAGGAATGAATTTGATTACTCCTCAAACTTCAGCTGAGGGTAAAAAAGTTCATCAGGTACTTATCGCTGAAGATGTGTATTATCCGGGAGAAAGTGAGACCAGTGAATTTTACATGTCCGTTTTGTTAAATAGAGCCACCGGTAAAAACATGATAATGTACTCAACCGAAGGAGGGATGGATATTGAAGAAGTAGCCGATAAAACACCACATCTTATTTTTACTGAAGAAATTGATCCGGCTGTGGGGTTATTACCATTCCAGGCGAGAAAAATTGCTTTTAACCTTGGTTTATCAGGAATTGCTTTTAAAGAAATGACCAAATTTGTAACAGCGCTTTACAGGGCATATGAACAAAGTGATTCTAATTTGTTTGAAATAAATCCGGTACTCAAAACTTCAGATAATTTAATATTGGCTGTTGATGCCAAAGTTTCTATAGATGATAACTCGTTATACAGGAGAAAGCAATATGCTGAAATGAGGGATTTACGAGAAGAAAGCCCAATTGAAGTAGAAGCACGTGCCGTAGGATTGAACTATGTAGATCTTGATGGAAACGTAGGGTGTATGGTCAACGGTGCCGGATTGGCGATGGCTACAATGGATCTGATCAAAATGGCAGGTGGGGAGCCTGCTAACTTTTTAGATGTGGGAGGAACTGCGGATGCGAAAAGAGTCGAAGAGGCCTTTCGAATAATTTTAAAGGATTCTGCAGTGAAAGCTATCCTAATCAATATTTTTGGAGGTATTGTGAGATGCGACCGCGTAGCACAGGGGGTAGTGGATGCTTATAAGAACATGGGAGATGCGATAAAAGTTCCAATTATTGTTCGATTGCAAGGCACAAACGCAGAATTGGCTAAAGAAATCATTGATAATTCCGGATTGGCAGTACATTCAGCTGTTCAATTTCAGGAAGCTGCAGATAAAGTCAAAGAAGTTTTAGCTTAAAAATAAGCTACTTCAGATAATTATAATAGAGGGTGGTGTTATGGACATCACCCTTTTTTTATTGCTTAAATTCCTGTTATTAGGATGTATGCTTTATTAATACATTGTTAAAAAAAGTCATTTTTTGTAACATCTTTATACCAAGTGTGTCTATTGTTACATATTCATCAATCATTAAACAAACAATCATGAGAAAATTCAGTTTAGTTTTAGTCGCTGCGGCACTATTTATTTCGGGAAATCTATTTGCGAATAATTCAGACAACACCGATCCACAAAGAAGTCTGAAAACACAAATTCAAGAACTATTAAAAGTAAACAAATTAATTGTTGAAGATTCTGAGGAATTAACAGCTAATGTCCTGTTTACTGTGAACAGTGAAGAGGAAATTGTGGTCATTTCTGTAGAAACAAATGATTCAGATCTGGAATCATTTGTAAAAAGTAAACTCAACTATAAAAAAGTTGAATTGAATGAATTTGTAGAAGGAAGGATGTATAGGATGCCTTTACGGGTTAAGGCCTAACAGAGTGTTACAAAAGATAAAAGTCCTGAAGGAATTCAGGACTTTTTTTTGTTCTTATATTTTACATAACTAAGGTCAGACTTTTTTTTTGGTTTCACATACTTCTTTGAAGGAGTGCTTTCTGTCTTTTTGATTTGCTTTAATACTTCTTTTGGGATTTTTGGATTTTCTTTGGTACCTCTTAAATGAATAACAAGGCCATTAAGGAAATTACGCAATACCTGATCTCCACATTCTCTATATTTAGGATGCCCTTCTTTTCGGCAAAAGGCGCCAATTTCGCTCTTGGAAATTCTGAAATCAACTAATTCAAGAATTTTTACAATTTCATCATCCCGAAGCATTAATGCAACGCGGAGTTTTTTTAATATATCATTATTGGTCATATCAAGCATTTTATGCAAGGTATTACAAATTAAGAAGTCATTTCCGGTTTTTGGTCTATCTGCAAGGTTTTTATACGAAATTGCCCATTTTATTGTTATATATACGACTAAAATATGGGAGGGACTAATAAATAGGATAATGAGTACTTATAAAGAAAAACTTAGCATATTATCCGAAATGATTGCTTTTGCAAGGGCCGATCATGATTTAAAAGATTCGGAATATAATTTTCTGTTCGGTGTTGCTGTTATTTTGGGTATTGAGAAGGAAATATTTGATTCGCTGCTCAAGAAACAGATAAAAATAGTCATTCCGAAAACTCAGGCAGATCGTATTCTGCAATTCCATAGACTTGTGCTCTTGATGAATGTTGACCAGGAACAAAATCAAATTGAAATTGGCAAACTACACAATATTGGACTGGGCATGGGTTTACCCCCGTCCGCCATTGAACAGGTTCTTACTGTTATGCACGATTATCCCAATAAGATAGTTCCCCCAGATGTACTTATAAATATTTTTAAGGCCCATTACAACTAAATTTGGGCATTGCCATTCAGGTAAATTCCTACAGTTTTGTTTTTAAACTGTGCATTTCTATAAAACTTTCCGTATTTAAAATACACTTCAAAAGCGAATAAATACGCCATAATGGCACTAAAAGAATCTAATAATGAGTCAAAAAGGCAGTTAATTAAGCTTGGTATATGATTTGTCTTGTATTAAACAGTTAAAAAAGTATAAATATAAAAGACATCATCATGAGTATAGTTAAAAGAAACAATTTGGTTTTCCCTTCCTTAATGAACGAAATTCTTAAACCTGATTGGTTTGGGGGATTAGAAAATTATAAAAGCACATTTCCTCCGGTAAACATTCAGGAGACCGAAACCGGTTTTGAACTGGAATTATCGGTTCCCGGAAGAAAAAAAGAAGACTTCAATGTCGAAATAGATGAACAAATTTTGACAATTACAAGTGAAACGAAAAAAGAAGAAGAAGTTAAAGAAGAGAATTACACTCGCAAGGAATTTTCTTATTCTTCATTTAAAAGATCATTTACGCTGCCCGAAACGGTAGATGAGGATGGAATTAAAGCTTCTTACGAAAATGGTATTTTAAAGTTTACTTTACCTAAGAAAGAAGAAGCATTACCTAAACCCAAAAGATTAATTGAGATTGGGAAATAGGTATAAGAAATACTATGAGGAGCCCTCTTTAGGGCATTCATAATAGTTGGTTTGTTTAGTTGGTTAGGAAGAGCGTCTTGGTTATTCAGGGCGCTCTTTTTTTTACCCCTGATGTTGCAGCATTTTTATTTCATCCCGGAGTTTAGCAGCATTCATGAAATCCAGCTCTTTTGCAGCTTTTTCCATTGCTTTTCTTTTGTCGCGGATTAACTTTTCCCTTTGTTCCTTCGTAATGTACTGCAAATCAGGTTCCGCAGCTCTGATTTCCTCTTTTATAAAGTGATATGTGGAAACAGAATTCTTAGCCAGGGCATTGTCCAGACTCTTATTAAGCGCTTTGGGAGTAATATTATTGGCTATATTATAAGCTGTTTGTTTATCCCTGCGGTAATTCGTCTCGTCAATTGTTTTTTGCATGCTTGCCGTAATTTTATCCGCATACATTATTGCCTTCCCGTTTAAATGACGCGCAGCTCTTCCCACTGTTTGCGTTAATGAACGGTTACTTCTCAGAAACCCTTCCTTGTCTGCATCCAATATGGCCACAAGGGAAACTTCAGGTAAGTCTAACCCTTCTCTAAGCAAATTAACCCCAATAAGGACATCAAAGATCCCTTTTCTCAGATCCTGCATTATTTCAACTCTTTCCAAAGTGTCTACATCGCTATGTATATATCTGCATCGGACATTAATCCTTGCAAGATACTTAGCGAGCTCTTCGGCCATTCTTTTTGTAAGGGTTGTGACCAGTGTACGTTCGTCTAATTCTACCCGCTGCTGAATTTCTTCTACCAAATCATCAATTTGATTTAAACTTGGACGGACGTCTATTTCAGGATCTAAAAGCCCCGTAGGACGAATTACCTGTTCCACAAAAACCCCCTGACTGTTCTGAAGCTCATAATCTGCAGGGGTTGCACTAACATAGATAACCTGATTCTGAAGTGCTTCAAATTCTTCAAATTTTAATGGACGGTTGTCCATGGCAGCAGGTAAACGAAATCCATATTCCACAAGATTTTCCTTTCGTGACCTGTCACCACCGTACATTGCATGTACCTGTGGAATAGTAACATGACTTTCATCAACGATCATTAAGTAGTCATCCGGAAAATAGTCCAGAAGACAGAAGGGTCTTGTGCCAGGTTCCCGACCATCCAGGTATCTTGAATAATTTTCAATACCTGAACAATAACCTAATTCGCGAATCATCTCCAAATCAAAATTGGTGCGCTCTTCCAATCGTTTGGCTTCAAGAGGTTTAGCAATACTTTTAAAGTAGTCTACCTGATTTACAAGATCTTCCTGTATCTGATGTATTGCGCCCTGCAGGATATCTGGTGAGGTCACAAACATATTTGCCGGATATATATTTAGGTTTTCATAACGCTCCAATGCCTTATTCTTATAGGGGTCAAATGCTTCAATTTCTTCTATTTCATCCCCAAAGAAATGGATTCTGAATGCAACATCAGCATAGCTTGGAAATACATCCACGACATCTCCTTTTACTCTGAAGTTCCCATTGCGGAAATCTGCCGTTGTTCTTGAATAAAGACTCTGTACCAGCTGATGAAGGAATTTGGTGCGGGAAATAACCTGATCTTTCTTAATGGAGATAACATTTTTTTGAAATTCCACGGGGTTGCCTATACCATATAAGCAAGATACCGAAGCTACCACAATAACGTCTCTTCTACCAGATAACAAGGACGAAGTGGCACTAAGGCGTAGTTTCTCAATATCTTCATTAATTGAAAGATCTTTTTCAATATACAATCCAGAGGTTGGGATATAAGCCTCAGGCTGATAATAATCGTAATAAGAGACAAAGTATTCAACGGCATTCTCAGGAAAGAACTGTTTGAATTCAGAATATAGTTGGGCTGCTAATGTTTTATTGTGGGCCAAAACCAGTGTCGGCCGCTGAACTTTTTCTATTACATTGGCCACGGTAAAGGTTTTACCCGATCCGGTTACTCCTAATAGTGTCTGATAACGTTCACCGGTATCCATGCCTTCTGAAAGCTGTTTAATTGCTTCAGGCTGGTCTCCGGTTGGATCAAATTCCGATATTACCTTAAATTTCATTGGGCAAAGTTACAAAAGGATCAATATTATTCTTAAAAATGGTATGCGATATATGGTGGGTTACCTTTTTAAAGCGAAAAAGCCCTGGATTTCATTATTTAAATTATCCCTTGCTTTAAACCAATAACTGGAGGCGGGTAATGGCTGTCCATTAAATGTCCCATCCCAGCCCTTAGAGTTGGGCATGATCTGTGCCAATAACACGCCATATCTATCAAAAACCTGAATAAAAGAGAGTTGGATTTCATTACTTTCGCGGGGAGCAATGTATTGCCAAAAATCATTAATGCCATCCCCGTTTGGAGTGAAAAACTTCGGAAAATCATCGGGCCTCAATTCCCTCTCAATGATCCGCTCTGCAATTCCACATCCATTCTTATCATTTACATAAATGGTATGGGTACCTTCAGAAAGCCCGTTAAATATTGGCCTATCCTGATACGGACCTTCTATATTGTCCAATGCGTATTCATAATCTCCAAGTCCGCTTACCTCAATTGTAATTTGTCTTCCACTCATTTCCTGAGAGGTGCTAACTGACGTAATCTGAGCTATTTCAGATAATACTACATTAAAATCTTTAGAGATACCACACTCAAATGTTTCTCCACCCTGAACAACTAAATTATAGGCTTCATAGCGATAAGCACCTACTTCGGACAGAGAAACTTCTGAAGTAGATGAAAGCAATGACTCTGTACCGTCTTCATTAATTTTAAACCATCTAAAACCATCTGCAGTATCATCTGTACCTATGCGTGTTGGAATTTCATTCTTGCATAAACCTATCTGACCTGGAAAAGTGGTTTCAGGTTTTCTTGGAATAATTTCACCGCTTATCGGATCAAAATAGGCATTACAATCAACAACGGCATTCCCTGTTGTAAAACTTTCCTCAGCGCAAGATCCGGCATCCCCGTTTTCATTATAAGGGGTAATTGTTACAAAAATGGGACTATCCTGTGGAAAATCACCCACCGGATTATAGGACAATACATTTCCTACATCCAGATTATTTTCTAAATCAGATGCTCCTGCAGATGTACCAATCGATATTGTATAGCCTGTAGCAGTAGGGGCATAGGCCCATATAATTTGGGTCTTAACAGATACATTTCCTTGGTTATCAGCTGGTTCAAGTAATGTGGTACAGGGTGGAGGTGTAGTAACATCCTCAGTAGTAAATGATTCACTCGGACATATTATAAGTTCTCCGTTAGCTAAAAATAATTCTATAGTTACATAAATTGTTGTGTTTTCCGGAAGTCCAACTTCGGGAGTATAGCTATTCCTTAAACCTGCTGAGCGTCTTCCCAGAATTTCTACTCCGCCCGGAGTGGTTCCAAGTGACACCAAATAGCCAATAATACCAGGGACGGGCGGCCATGAAATAGTTGTATTTACTGGGACAGCTAAAGAGCCATTAGCAGGACTGGTTAATTGGGGACAGGCCTGCCCTGTGACCAATGCCACATGACCTATAAATAGAATACTTAGTAGTAACTTTTTCATTTGTTAAAAACTATCACTCGGAACATTATTCATACAAATTATCTTTTTAATGCGAAATGCCCTTGAATTTGACCACTGCTGTCAGAAATTGCCCGGAACCAATAGTCACTGGATGGCAGCGGTATACCATTGAAATTTCCATCCCAACCATTAGAGGTAGGATCTATTTGAGCCAGAAGTCTTCCATATCTGTCAAAAATATGTATAATGTTTATATTTATTTCATCTGTTAATTCGGTCGGGATAAACTGCCAGAAGTCATTGACCCCATCCCCGTTTGGTGTAAAGAATTTTGGAAAACCTTCCAGTGTTAAATCCTGTTCTACTCGTTCTTCTGCAATTCCGCAACCGTTTTTATCCCTTACGTAAACGGTGTATGACCCGGCAGGAACATTATCAAAGACATTACTGTCCTGGTAAGGCCCGTTTATATCGTTTAATGCATATTCATAGTTACCAATGCCACTTGCATCTACTGTAATTCTTATATTATCTCCCTGGTCCGTTATATTTATAGAATTAATCGTTGCTATTTCCGAGGACACTACCTTAAAATGTTGGGATGAAGAACATTCTACAATACCACTTGCCTGTACTATACTATTATAAGCTTCATAGCGGTAGTCACCTGTTTCTTCAAGTGACACCTCTGATGTTTCCGAGATCAGGGTTTCATTTCCGAATTGATCAATTTGAAACCATCTGAATCCTTCAGCTGTATCGGTTGAGGAAACTACAAAAGGAAGTTCATTCTCGCAAAACGAAATAGTATCAGGAAACGATATTTCCGGATTTATAATGATAAGCTCTCCTGTTACCGAATCAAAATAGGGTCCGCACCCAACTATTGTAGAGAAGGATTCCTGTGTGCAACCAATAGCATCTCCGGCATCATTAAAAGGTATAATTGTAATAAAAAATGTACGATTGGGCTCAAAGTCTATTACAAAGGTGGAATTTGTAAAAAAAACCACATTATCAAGGACTTCCGCTGTAAAGGGAGAACTTCCAATTGTTACTTTGTACCCGACAGCTCCTGCCACTGCCGACCATTCTATTAAAGGTGTAAGTGGCACATTTATTTCACCATTTAATGGGTTAATAAGGCTTGTGCATCCGGGAAGAGTTGCCACTGCTCCTGTGGTAAAACTTTGTTCAGGACAAGGTGAAAGATCACCATTCTCATTATATGGGGTAATTTGAACAAATATCTCCGTACTCGGGGGCAAGTCCAGAATAGGATTATAAGAAAGGACATTGCCTACATCCTGATCATTTACAATATTTCCAGCACCGGGAACTGTACTAATGGAAATTCGATAGCCTGTAGCTGTCGCAGCATAATTCCATGAAATATTAGAGGCAATATTTATGTTTACAGCCCCATCTGCAGGGATTGAAACCATTGTACAAGACGGAGGACTGGTGACGTTCTCAGTTCTAAATGTTGAGCTTGGACATACCAAATCGGGGATTGCCGGGTCAAAAAAGAATAGTCTTAACGTAACATATATCTGTGTATTCTCCGGTAAACCTAAGGGTGGCGTATAGGAATCTGTGTTTCCAACATTCGTTTGATTTAAAATTTCCGTCCCACCAGGTGTTGTTCCTAAAGAAATAATATAACCGGGAACCCCTATTATCCGATCCCATGTAATGGTTGAATTGACTGGTATATTAACTGCACCGTTTGCAGGAAACGTCAATACTGGAGAATTACATTCCTGCCCTGATATATAAAACGAAGAGCATAGTAAAACAAGAAAGAAAAAATTCTTTTTAAATAATAAACCGGATGCTTCGCCCTGGCCTGCAGTAGAATAGGGGCAAAGAATCAGAAAGAGCAATAATGTCCCTATCTTTTTCATAGTGTTCTTCCAAACACCACAAGATACTACAAATCCCTCTTTTTTAGTAATGCATACGATAAATAGACAAAAATTGCAGTCCAACCAATGACAATGAGTATCTCATAGAACTGAACATGATAGTCCAGTTTTAATTCTTCACCAATCTGATCGGCTACGGTTTGTACCGCACCCAATCTTGAAAAAGGCTCTTTAATGAGATTAAACATAGAATTTAGTGGAAAAATGCCCATTATAGTATCTGTAGTTTCACCATCAAAGAACTTCCATCGGATTATACCGCGTACAAACCCCTCGAAAACCTGCCATAGAAATAGAAAACCCAGAGCAAATGCAGAACGTTTGACAAGAATTCCGAGGAAAAGGCAAAAAGAAAAGAATCCGACGAGTTTTATAAAAAAGGCCAACAGGAATTCCATATCAGAAAAAATGATGGAAAATTCATTGTAATCTGAATAGATTAGGCCAAGTATCATGGACACAACAAATACGAATACTGTCGAAACTAGTGCAAATGAAATAACCGTAAGAAATTTAGAAAGAATGAATTCCTTTTTGGAAAGCCCATCTATTAAATTCTGCTTGATAGTTTTATTGCTGTATTCATTTGCCATCATTGATACAATGACTATGGCCAAGAAAAGTTTAAAGAAAGCAGTAATAAATGTGTTGAAATGCCAGATATAAGGAAAATTAAAAATCCCCTGCTCCGCTAAATGAAATTTCACAGGTCCTATATCAAATTTAATAGCCGCCACCAAGGCTATCGATGTAAGAAGTAAAAAATAGGCCAGAATAAGTGCCCTGCTCGACTTATTGTTCCAAAGTTTTATAAATTCTATCTGCAATAGCCTTTTCATTGGTATTAGTTTGGAGATTTTAAATGGATTGATTTTCAGTTAGGGTCAGGAATTGTTCTTCCAGGCTTTCCCTTCTTTTGACCAAATGAGAAAGGATAATCCCTTTTTTAAAAAGAATACCGTTCAATTCAGCTGCATTCATTTCATTTTTTAAAAAGGCTGTAATAATTTCGTTTTCCGTTTTAATTTCACCAAAATTTGGATGTTCTTCCAGAAAATCAATCAATACCTCGTTATTATCCGATTTGAGTTCAAAGAATCCAAAACTCGCCAACATACCGTCCACGCTGCCAGAATAAAGCTTTTTACCTTTTCTTAGAATAACAACGTGACTGCAAACTTTTTCAACTTCGTCCAATAAATGAGAAGCTAATAGTATAGTCGTACCTTGTGTAGCTATTTTTTTAATGATTTCCCTAATTTGATGTATTCCCTGAGGATCTAATCCATTGGTCGGTTCATCTAATATGAGAATTTCAGGATCATTTAATAAGGCTGAAGCAATCGCCAAACGTTGCTTCATTCCGAGTGAGTATGTCCTGAACTTACTGTCCTTCCTTTCCCATAGTCCTACAAGTTCCAATTTGTCTTTAATTCTGTCTTCCGGAACTTCCTTAATTTTGCACACCAATTTTAAATTTTGAATGGCGGTCATATAAGGGTAGAAATTCGGCCTCTCTATAATTGCACCCACCTTTTTCAAGGCATCATGGGTTGAGGTATTTCCATCAAACCAGGAAAAACTCCCGTTTGTACTATTGACAACATTTAAAACAATTCCCAGTGTGGTTGATTTTCCACTGCCATTTGGGCCTAAAATCCCATATACGTTGCCTTTTTCAATTGAAAAAGACAAATCCTTTACTGCTGTAAGGTATCCGAATTTCTTAGTGAGATTGCTAACTGTTAGAATCGTTTCCAATTTTGATGGAGTTTTTATGTTGTATCTAGTATACTTGACGAAGAAATCGTTATTTTGTTACAGAAGTACAATAATTTAAATATTCTCTGATGGCAGTGACAGAATATTTCAATATCTAAATATTGATGCTGTAGATTATTGCACGTTTGGTAATTCGAAACCCTTTCGTATCAAAGTAAGGAATATTCTCAATGATAATTTTTTGTACTTCTATGTAAAAAAAACAGATGCATCGCGCATATATGGCCTGGAATTGGAACATATGTTATCGCCCTATAACTTGAATTTCCTTGTGCATAAGGATACTCTGATAGAAGAGCATATTGCAGGTATTCCCGGTGATGTATTTATTAAAGACATGCTGCCTAATTGTTCAGAATCTGAAAAAGCTCAGCTTGCAAAAGAGTTTGTAAAATTTAATGAACGTTGTATGATCAGGCTTTTAGGGGATATGCGATCTTATAATTATGTAATTGTTCCCATGCATGATTTTGATCACGTAGTTTATAAAATAAGGGCTATTGATTTTGACCAACAGAGCTTTGAAGGTAAACTTAAAGTATATCGACCTCAGTTTTTTAAGGAGAACTATGTAATGGTTCAAATGGTGCAAAACAAATTGCAACGCGACTCTGTAGATCAATACAAAATTGAGGAGCGTTCTATTGTAGCTAAAAGGATTATTAGTTCAGGAGATAGAATCAACAGACTGGTAAATATTTGTAAATCGGATAACATATCACTACCCGAAAACATTGAATTATTAAAAAAGCAGATCTATGACCTTACATTAGACATTAACTTTAAGAAATGTAAAACAATGGGACAATTATTGGATCTTGCACTCGATTTTGTTAAACGTAATTACCAGGATGTGAGTATGAATCAAATTATAGACAAGAGAATCAAACTTCCATAGTGATTATTATGACTTCTGTTCCTTATTAAAGTATAAAAGATAATAATACATTTGTCGTTCTTCATCCCATCCCTTTTCCACAAATTTTTCTGCTGATTCAGGGTTGATAAAATCCATTTTAATCTGGACATTAGTATCCAGCTGTATGATGTTTTTTATTTTTTTACGAGTGTCGGATACCGCCTTATTTGCAATATCAAAACTGGAAACATCTTCTATACTATATTTAGGTCCTTTCTCTGTTTTATAGTGTTTAAATTCGGGGATTAATTCCGGATTCTCCATTACTTCATTCAGGAAGTTAGTTTCTTCAAAAGCATCATTTTTTGCAAAATGGTTTACAGCCCTGTTCATAAACATAACTTCTTGCTTTTTGTCTTCTGCAGGCAGTACTACATCTTTTGCAAAGTTTTGACAAAATTTAAGGTAATTTTTGGTGTAAAAATTATCATCTTCCAGTGCATTTAATCCTAGAAAATGCTCTACCCAATATTTAGCATCATACCTGTTGCTATCAACCGATAATACCTTATAACCATCAGACTTATTTACGTTAAATATCAAACAGCCTTTGTCCAGTTTATTGATATTGATTCCTTTTTGAAGGAGCAAATCCAAATTGGCTCCACTTTCTGCAAACTGTAAAAAATCCTGTTTTAGTTCGCTTTTAAAGATACCTATCGCATCTGTTTTTTCATTATCCAACAGTATATCTGTCAGATAAGTAATATAAATCTCACCACTTTTTATATGGGGATGGTTGGATTGATCATATAAATGTTTGGTAAGATTTAAAGATAGTTCATGAGACTTTTCCGGCTTTTCAAACATTTCAGAAACAAGTTTATAAACTTCATTAAATTCCACATCTACCTCATGGGTTAGCCGATAGTAGTTTTCCTCTTTTTCTCGAAAAGGTTTTAAGAAGAATTCCTTTAATAGGCCACTGGTTTCGCCGTCCGGATTAAAATGTTCTTTGGAAAGAAATATTGGTTCTGCTTTACTTTTATTTCCTATACGGTGAAGTGATATACTTTGAATTTGGGTAGCATAAAGATTGATCATAGTAATTGTTTGGGATTAGACTTAAAGTTTGTTAAGTGTTTTTAGGATAGTACTAATTATGCGGAGATCAAAAAAGCGTGTGCTTTGTTTGATTTAAGTATGAATAACTTAATTCCAATTTTCATCAAAATCCATATCATCATAGTTTTCCAAAGGTTCATCAAAATCAAAGGATGGATCTGATTCAAATTTCTTTTCCGGTGGTGAGTCCGGTAATTCACCAAAACTGAATAAAACATTAGGATAGTGTTTGCCATCTTCTTTTTCAACAATATCTGCCAATTCAATGAAGAATGTCCACATACTAAAAAAATCATAAACATAAATTAGCTTGGGTGTTTCTTCAGTAAGGATATCCTTTAATGAAATTTCGTTCATTAAGCGAACACTGGTGCCACTTTCACTGGTGTCAAAAAGAGGAATTTCTTCATCCTGGTTCCACAACTCGTCACAAGTGTAAAAAGAAGCCATCTCATTACCTAAAAAACCAAAGGCCTGAGTTATCGTATTGTGAAAATCTTCGAGCGTGGAATGATGATCTATTTCTATATCCCTAAAGATGTCTTCCTGAGTATCCAGAATTATCCTGATTTTATAAATCATATACCCTAATTTATGAGTGGGGGCAAAGTTACAAAGTTTTCCGACTTAATTTTCCTTTTGTGGCTTCCAAAACTAAATAGAATTGAATGCCAAAAAGAAATGCTGCCAATATTAAATGAAGTGGTTGGCTTGCAAAGGGGAAATGGAAATAATACATAACAATCCCGGTAATTACCTCCGCAAAAAGAAGACCTAAAACCCAATTTATTTTTGAATACCCAAGTTTTTTCTGATAAATAGAATATACCAGGTAGAGATTGATCAATACGACCAAAATTGAAAAAGATCGATGGAAATAAAATTGTAAGGAGGGATTTAGGAGCCAAATATCTTTAGCATTTTGCCCAAGGAAATCTATTTGAAGGTCCACAAACTGTCTTACCTGTGTGCCTAAAATTATTTGAACCAATGTGAGACCTAATGCGAGCCACAAGGTTAGCGATACTTTATTATCAAATTTTCCATTTGCAGAAATGGAATTCGAACTATAAATCAGATAGACCAATAGAGCTACAATAATTAGGGCCATGACCATGTGCATTGTAATTTTCACAGGTTCAAGAACAGAATACACAACTGTTGCGCCCAACCATGCTTGAAAGCCCATTCCAAATACAATTAACCAGGAAATTAAGGTAACTTTTTTATCTTTTCGCCAAAATGAAATCGATGCAATGGCAAGGAAAAGAGTGGCCATACCAGCCAGAGCTCCTAATAACCTATTAATAAATTCAATCCACGTATGAAGGGCATTAAAAACGGCATAGTCATGTTTTTGATACGGCTCCCAATTTCTTCGCGAATAATGACCTGACCACCATTATAATTAAATTCTGGTTGCCATTGTAATTGGGATACATCTGTGGGAGGGATATAATAGCCAAAACACTTTGGCCAATCTGGACAACCCATTCCGCTACCTGTCATGCGAACCACTGCTCCTGCTATGATTACCAGGTAAACCAGCACCAAAGTTAGTTTGGCAGCATTTCTAAAATTCCATTTCATAGCAGCTTAAAATTTAAAGCAAAATTACCATTCTTTTGGTCAACAACCTTAAGAATTGTTTTTGTAAGTAATAATAAATTTTGAGATCGAATCCTCTATAATAAAACAATGGTACTTATTTACAGGCTAATGATTATTGTCAAAATTTTGACTTTTTTACCTTTGCTCCAGGCCTAATTCCCGTCCTTTCTTGATCATAAAGTCAAATGCCTTCTCGTATTCATTTGGAATCTCACCTTCCAGAATGGCCTCTTTTATTGCATCCTTAATAATACCAATTTCTTTAGAGGGTTTAAGATTAAAAGTTTTCATTATTTCCTCGCCACTTATTGGAGGTTGAAAATTCCTTAAATGATCGCGTTCTTCTACCTCAATGATTTTTTGTCTGACAATCTCAAAATTGTTTTTATACTTTTTCTGTTTTCTAGGATTTTTTGTAGTAATATCCGCTTCACAAAGTGTCATAAGATCGTCTACATTTTCTCCGGCATCAAATACTAATCGTCTGACCGCTGAATCTGTTACATTATCCTGTGAAAGAATTATGGGCCTTGAACTCATTCGTACCATTTTCTGTACAAATTTCATTTTGTCGTTTAACGGCATATGCAATCTCTTAAATAAAGTATAGACCATTTTGGAACCTACAAACTCATGAGCGTGAAAGATCCAACCTATTTTTTTATCAAACTTCTTGGTAGGAGCCTTACCTATATCATGCAATAGCGCTGCCCATCGCAGCCATAAATTGTCTGTAGTTTTAGCAATATTGTCAACAACTTCCAGAGTATGCCAAAAATTGTCCTTGTGGCGTTGTCCCTCAAATTCTTCAATACCTTCCAGAGCAGTTAATTCAGGAAGTAAAATAGGTAATAATTCTGTATCATATAAAAGTTTCAGCCCAATCGAAGGCAGATCACATTCTAAAATTTTGTGTAATTCATCAACAATTCGTTCCTGAGATATTATTTTTATTCGATCTTTATTTTCTTTAATAGCCTGAAGCGATTTTAATTCGATATTAAAACCAAGCTGGGTAGCAAAACGAATAGCTCTCATCATTCTTAAAGGATCATCAGAATAAGTAATGGAGGGATCCAATGGGGTCCGAATTAGTTTGTTTTTCAGATCTGTAACCCCATTAAAAGGATCAATTAATTGGCCGAAATCAGTTTCATTGATTGAAATAGCCATTGTATTAATTGTAAAATCACGTCTTTTCTGGTCATCCAAAAGTGTTCCGTCTTCTACAACAGGCTTTCTGCTATCTCTTGTATAACTTTCTGTTCTGGCACCTACAAATTCAATTTCCCAAGAATGATGCTTTATCATAGCTGTTCCAAAATTCTTAAAAACAGATACTTTAGGCTTTCCCTCAAGTTTTGCTGCTACTTTTTTGGCGAGTTCTATTCCACTACCGACAGCAACAATATCTATATCCTTAGATTTGCCTCTTTTCAGCAAAAGATCCCTAACATATCCGCCTATTACAAAACTGTCAATTGAGAGTTCCTTTGCAGAGCCAGCAATAGTTTTAAAAATTGGGTCTTCTAAGCTTTTTTTGTAATTAGTCAGTGTCATATTTTAGATCACTTCTGAGTTGATTTCCCCGGACGGGAGGTAATCTGGAATAATAGCGTTATGATTTATCTACGTGCTACTTTCGGATAATTTTTACAGTACCATCATTACCCAATTTAATTATAGAAGAAGGTGATGTGTTAGTTTTTTTCCGTTCCAAATTTACCACATAGTCAACACCTTTTAAAATCAATTCACTTATTTCTGAAAAATTTCCCGGTGTCGGTTCGCCTGCAATATTTGCAGAAGTTGAAACAATGGGTTTTTTGAATTTTCTAATTAACTGCTGGCAGAACTGATCAGATGCTACTCTTATAGCCAGTGTGTTGTCCTCAGCAATAAGATTAGCAGCAACATCTTTTGGGTTGTCATAAATGATAGTAACAGGCCGTTCAGAAAGGTCTATGATATCATAGGCAGGCTCGGGAACTTTTTCTACATATTGTTCCAGCATAAACTGATTGGCTACCAGACAAATCATAGTCTTTTTATCAGACCTCCTTTTTAATTTAAATATTTTCTCGACAGCATCCCTGTTTGTTGCATCACAGCCAATACCCCAAACCGTATCTGTTGGATAAAGAATAAGGCCACCTTCATTCAGAATTGTTATTGCGTTATCAATTTCTTTTTTGAACATTGAATTTTATTCTATCAGATAATGCGTTGCTCATGTTTTAAAGACTTACCTAATGGAAGCCCAATTAATATGCGATGGAATAATTTAAAATATTTGGGTTTAATTATTGATACCAGGCCATAGCGAAAAATAAAAAACAATCGCAATATTTGATAATGCAGATACCCATAATTCTTTCTTATAACATAAAACATAGACGTTTTAAGCTCAATTTTAGTTTTGATATTCCAGGAAGTATTATCAATGCTAATGCCCTGATAATGAACATAAGATGCCGAGGGAATAAAATAGGTTTTTTTATTTTTCTTCTTTAACCTACAGCATATATCACTTTCTTCAAAATACAGGAAAATATTAGTGTCAAATCCGCCTACTGAATCAAAATCCTTAGCCCTGAAAAACATAAAGCTACCGTTTACATAATCAACTGACAATGGTTCTGTATACTGCTTTCGTCTATTTGGCTTGGTCCCGGGAAAAACAAATTCTAACATTTTTTTTCCAAAAATTTCTCTTCCGAGAGAAGTGAAATGATCAAAACTAACCTCTTTTACCTGATGCTCATTAAAGATCTGTGGTCCGCATAAAGCCGCATCCTCAGTCTTTTCCATAAAATCAAAACATATTTTTATGGGATCGTTTATGAGTAAAGTATCGTTATTTAAAAATAAGTAGTAATTCGCATTGGCAAATTGAACAGCATACATGTTGCCACCGCCAAAACCTGTATTAATCCTGCTTCTGTAAAGCCTCACGTTGGAATAATTCAGTTCCTTAATATAATTCTTTAATGCTACATAATCGTCCCTTTCGGAGGCATTATCTACAATAATGATTTCGTAAGAAATTGTACTTGTTGTATTGTCTAAAACACTTTGAATACACTTTTGTGTAAACTCAAAAGAATTGTAGTTTATAATGACTATCGATAAATCAAGTTTAGTACTTTTCATTCAACGAATTATCTAGGATAGTATTACTGCAGTACTTATTTAGAAAAAGTAATAATTGGTCTTCAAAAAGAATCGGTTTAAAATAATTGTAAAGCGAACCTATTACTTTTTTGATTTTATTCTTGTCCATATTAACAAATAATTCAGGATGATAATCATTTAGATGAATAGCTGTATTCAATCCGGTTGAACTATCATGCCAAGCCGCTTTAACAATGTAGGGACTAAAAATACAAAATGTAGGTATCCTGAGTGCTTTAGCCATGTTGGCCGCACCTCCTTCGTTACCAATAAGGGCATCACACTGAGAAAGTATAAGAATAAATTCCCTTAAAGAAGTTGCGTAAAAATCAAAATTTATTTTTGATTTAGAGACTTCGTTACACTGATCATAAATTGCCTTAGCTTCATCTTTTTGATTTGGTAAATAGTTAAAAAGTAAGATGCCATCTGTATTGGAACAGATTGTATCAACAACTTCAGACATATATTCCGAGGGGTAAGTTTTTAAGGCACTACTACCCAAAATACTTATCATGATTAGTTTTTGGTCGGAATTTCTTTTTAAAGTGCTAACTTTTTGTTTGGCCAGAGCAATTTCTTTCTGGCTGAGGTATAATTTAGGAGAGATAGAATAGTCATCGAATTCAGGTGCTATTGGATTAAGCAATTGCAATCTTATTTTGTTGGCAAGTGAATTCTTGCTATCGGCTTCCTGGCTTTCCACAACTGTATCACTGTATACCCAGGAGGTATACCACCTGTAATGAGCAATTTTGCGCGGTGCTTGTGCAAAAATTGAAATAAGGTTGCTTTCCAATTTACCGTATGCATCTATTACAACATCATAAGAATGTTTTCTAATAGATCTTAAAAATAGATAAAAGGCCCTCTTATTTTCGCTATACTCCTTTTTAAACACAATGATTTGGTCTATATGAGGGTTGTTATATAAAACCGGCAGCGTATTTTCATTAACTACGAAATGCACGGTGCATTCAGGGAACAAATATTTTAGAGTACGGCAAATAATGGTACTTGCCAATACATCCCCTATCATTTTCTGCTGAATAACAAGAAACTTCCTGTTTTCCGAACTCTTCTTACTTACTTCAGTTGTTTGAGAAATTCTTTTATAGTCCAAGTGCACACAGACTGCACTATACCTCAGCTGCCTGAACTTTATTCCATGATTTTGTAAATCTTCTCCGGGCAGATTGCCTTCACCTTCTTTATCTTCCTTAAAACCAACAACTTTAAGGATATCTTTTTTCCACCCCGAAGAATTATATCTGTTCCAACTGTGCTTTGCAGAAGTGAAGGTATTATGAAATTTTGATTTAAATCCTCTTGAATTATGTCTGGTGCCTTTGGACAATTTTTTAATTCCTTTACTCTTAAGCCAGTCGATTTTGAAGCAATTCTGTTCTTCTATATCCTTTTGAGTTAAAGTCTTGGATATATTCAAAGGCAACAAATAAGAGACTCCTGATATAACTGTTTTAGGTTCCTTATTCATGTAATGGACCTGTACTAAATCCTCCCTGGGTATACAGTCACCCTGGGTTAAGATAATATAATCTGATTTGGATGATAAAATGGCCTTACGTAATATTTCCCCTTTCTGAAAACTATTATTTTCTTGCCAAATATGACTTATATTAAAGGGTAAACCAGTCTTTATTTTTTCGACCAATTCTTTAGTTGGTTCTGGTGATCCTTCATCGGCAATAATCAATTCAAAATCCTTGTAAGTCTGGTAATTGAATCCCCAAAGAACCTTTTCCAACATTTCTGTTTGGTCGTGGGTACTGACTATTATACTTACCGTACTCATTTAAGATTATTTGTTTTTACTGGTTTTACAAATGTAGTTTTTTGCTAAGCATATCCTAATATGCATTCCAAAATAATGAAGGGCTAAAACAAAAAAAAAGGTATAAAGTTCAATTTATCAAAGATGCGCGCCAGCTCATAAATAAGTAAATATGGTGTTATAAAATTGAAGGAACTTAAAGGAGAATTTAGCCATAAGGAATAATAAAAATAGCGGCAATTGATAATAATTTAATGCAACAATTGGTTAGTGTTGGAAGCTAACCTACTATATACAATGATGTAAGATAAAATATGATTATAAAGACTTATTCCGGGATAGCCAAATAATAAGCAAGTTGATTTTTTGTCTCCAATCTCTTCAATTCTCTATAACGCTCTAGAACGCCGAGTGCATCGAGGTAACAGATAATAATCCCTTTTTTGCCGTCGAGTATACCTAAGCGAAGGAAATAACGATGTATAAATTTCCAGCTGGGTTTAAGGATCATATAAGCATAATTGAATTTCTTCTCTTTGAAAAATGATTCTTTGGCCTTTAATCTGCCATAACTTATAATTTTATCTCTATATTCCTGGAAATTCTTATAGCAATAATGAATAAGTTTTTCACTCAGAATTCCTGAAGACCCATTAACATCTAAAGTCTCATGAACTAATTTTTCTTCAGAAAATTTAACTTTACTTTTCCTAAACAGGCGATAGTTCTTATCTGTTTGCCAACCACTAAATCGCAAGGATTTATTCTGGAACATAAACTTCCTGTAAAACCAGTATGCAGCATGTTCTGGGCTTGATTTCAGGGTTTCAACAATCTCATTTTTAAGATTTTCGGGTACAACTTCATCTGCATCCAGAAATAGAACCCAATCATTAGAAGCCTGTTTTAAGGCAAATGATTTTTGTAGGGTAAAGTTGTCAAAAGGATGTTGAATTACCTTTACATTTTGCAAATTGACCAAGTATTCGTATGTTCCATCTGTACTAAATGAATCAACCACAATTATTTCATCTGCAAAATCTATAGATTGAATGCACTTTTCTATGTATCCGATTTCATTATAGGTAATAATAACGGCTGATATTTTCTCTTTGGAACTATTCATTTCTTCAATGATATATAAGTAGTCTTCCTAAACAATTAACAAAGTTATAACTATAAATAAGAGAAAATATTATCTCAAACAATATTTTTAGAAAATTTAAACTGCTACATTATATTCCCTTAGAGCATCATTTAGTGAAGTTTTTTTGTTTGTACTTGCTTTGCGAATACCGATGATTAGGGCACAGGGAACCTGAAATTCTCCTGCAGGAAATTTCTTTGTGTAGCTGCCGGGGATTACAACGGATCTTGCAGGTACTATACCTTTTCGTTCTTTTGGCGACTCGCCGGTAACATCAATAATTTTTGTGGAAGCAGTTAATACAACATTCGCTCCTAAAACAGCTTCTTGTTCAACTCTTACACCTTCCACTACTATACAGCGACTACCAATGAAGGCATTGTCTTCAATTATTACAGGAGCGGCCTGCAGAGGTTCTAATACTCCGCCAATACCAACACCACCGCTTAAGTGAACATTTTTTCCAATTTGTGCACAGCTCCCAACAGTAGCCCAGGTATCAACCATAGTTCCTTCATCTACATAGGCACCAATATTTACGTAACTGGGCATTAGGATTGTTCCTTTAGAAATGTATGCGCCATGTCTGGCTACTGCATGAGGAACCACCCGAATACCTTTCTTCTGGTAACCTCTCTTTAGTGGAATCTTATCATGGTATTCAAAAATCCCCGCTTCCAGAGTCTCCATTTTTTGAATTGGGAAGTAAAGTACAACTGCCTTTTTAACCCATTCATTAATTTGCCATTCTCCCTTTACAGGTTCTGCACATCGCAATTTCCCATCATCAATTAACTGAATTACCTCTCTTATAGCATCCTGTGTTTTTGCTTCTTTTAAGAGCTCTCTGTTTTCCCAGGCTTTTTCAATAGTATTTTGGAGTACATTCATAATGTCTGAATAATTTGCGCAAAGATAGGCGGTAACTATTAATAAATCTTTAATTTTTATAGGCGTAACAATTTATCCCTTATTTTTGCAAAAAAATTGATTTGGCGAGAATTATTGCACTGGATTATGGCAAACAACGCACTGGGATAGCGGTTACAGACGAGTTACAGCTAATTGCTTCAGGTTTAGCTACTGTCAAGACCGAAGATCTATTGCAGTTTTTGAAAGATTATATAGCAAAGGAAAATATTGCTCGTATAGTTGTAGGTGAGCCCAAGCAACGTGATAATACGCCATCTGAAATAGAGACATCTATTCAGGTATTTTTGAAAAGTTTAAAAACATCTTTTCCTTTAATTCCTATTGATCGACAGGATGAGCGATTTACATCAAAAGTTGCAGTTCAAACCATGGTCGAAGCAGGGCTTAAGAAAAAGCAGCGTCGGAAGAAGGAATTAATAGATGAAATTAGTGCAACCCTTATTTTACAGTCCTATTTAAACAGAATACAGTAGAATGACATTATCTATATTAGCATATGGGGATCCTGTTTTAAGAAAAATCGGGAAAACAATAAACAAAGACTACCCCCAACTTAAAGAATTAATTGCCAATATGTGGGAAACCATGTATAATGCAAATGGTGTGGGCTTGGCTGCTCCACAAATTGGACTTCCAATTCGATTATTTGTGGTAGATACCGGACCCTTTGCAGATGATGAGGAATTAACTCCCAAAGAGCAAGAAGCCCTTAAAAATTTTAAAAAAGTATTTATCAATGCAAAGATTGAACAGCAATCGGGTAATAATTGGACTTTTAACGAAGGCTGCCTCAGTATTCCCGATATTCGCGAGGATGTAACTCGCATGGATACTATTGAAATTACCTATTTGGATGAAGATTTTAAGCCACATAAAGAAACTTATGATGGTCTTTTAGCGAGGGTTATACAACATGAATATGATCATATTGAGGGTATCCTGTTCACAGATAAACTATCCAGCCTCAAAAAAAGGTTGCTAAAAGGGAAGCTCGCGAATATCTCAAAGGGTAAAATTAATGTGGATTATAAAATGCGTTTCCCTGGATTAAAAAAGGTACGTTAAAAACAACTGATTAACTTCATAGGGTTTATTACTTTATGTTATATAATATTTATGAGTTTAGATAAGATACTATCAATAGGGGGAAGGCCGGGTCTTTACAAATTGCTTACCCAAACCAGAACCGGACTTGTCGCCGAGTCTCTTCTGGATAATAAAAAAGTTACTGTGGGTATGAGTAGTAATGTAAGCGTACTTTCTGAAATCGCTATTTATACTTTAGAGGAAGAACTTCCGCTAAGAGCGGTATTTGAAAAAATTCAAGTCAAGGAAAAGGGTGGCAAAACCTCTGTAAAGCACAAAGATGACAAATTAAGTCTTGAAGAATATTTTTTTGAAGTACTTCCAAATTATGATGAAGATAAGGTCTATGTAAGTGATATAAAGAAAGTTATACAGTGGTATAATATTTTACATGATCATGGAATAACAGATTTCGCTGAACCTGAAGAAGAATCCGGTACAGCAGATGAAAAGGAGTAAATACCCTAAATAGACTAGTCTTTCTCGATCGTCTTATATGTAAATTTACTTTTCTTCCAATCGATTAGTTTGGAAGGATAATACTTTACATTCATTCGGTCTAAATAAGGTGCCTGGTTTGCGAGTCGCACCTTAAAGTCATCCCAGTTTCGGTTTTCTTCAGTGCTCCAACTCAATTCAGAATATCCAATAATCCTTGGAAATGCAAGATATTCCAATTCATTAATATTGCTAATTGTTTCGGACCAGAGGGGTGCTTCAACACCTAAAATACTTTCTCTCGGAATACCTGCGTAACCCTCCGGAGTCCAGACATAAGCCGTATCTACCGGGATATAGGCAGCCCAATGTAGACCATATTCAGAAAGAGTGTCATATTGCATATCTAAATAAGCCTTTGTGGCAGGAGAAAGAATTACTTTCATTCCTTTTTTAACAGCTTCTTCAGCATTTTCCTGGCTGGCCCAAAACTGAGCAATGGAAGTACTATCAAGATCGGCGGTCGCCACTTCGTCCCAGCCTATCATTCGCTTACCATATTTCTGTACAATCTTTTCAACTTTATTGACAAAGTAGATATAATCATTCTTTTTAGTAACATGGCTTTCATCCCCACCAATATGGATATATGGGCCAGGTGTAATCTCCGAAATCTCGCGTATTACATCATCAACAAAAGAATAAACGGTATCCTTTCTGGTATCAAAGGTGCTAAACCCAACAGCTGTACCCTCATACAATTCTGGCGTTTTTCCATTGCCATTTAGAATAGGATAAGAAACCGAAGCCGCATTAGTATGTCCTGGCATATCAATTTCAGGAATTATCATCATGTATCTTTCTTGTGCATAAGCCACAATATCTTTGTAATCTTCCTGCGTAAAAAAACCGCCGGCTTCTCCACCAACTTCTGTGCTACCACCAACTTCAGTTAACTTAGGCCATGATTTGATTTCTATCCGCCAGCCCTGGTCATCTGTAAGATGGAGGTGCAATACATTAATCTTGTAGTATGCAAGAACATCAATATATTTTTTAATATCATCAACACTGAAGAAATGACGTGCAACATCTATCATGGAACCTCGGTACTCAAAACCAGGTTTATCTATGATTTTTCCCGTGGGAATAGGCCATAATGGCATTTCTGTAAGTGTATCATTACTGGTTTCGGGTATAAGCTGTCTAAGTGTCTGTATTCCTCGAAATGCGCCTTCAGATGTTTTTGCATTAACTATTATTGAATCTTTGGAAATATATAATTGGTATGCTTCCGGGCCCTCAATTTCGTCACTATCAGATTGGTTTATAAAGATCATTCTGTTTACCTTCCCGGCATCTGCCGCATTTACTGCCAGCCTTAAATTTGTTTTTGATTTTATTTTATCTGCAAGAAATGAACCTACCTCCTCAAAACTTTTATCGGATTGAGATGTATAAATCGCCGTTGTGTGATCCAATCCAAACGCATTATTAGTAGGAATAATTTTAAGTGGTTTTGGGATTAAATTTTCTGAACTCAGATCTGTTGGAGGAAAATTTATTTCTTTCATTTTATTCTCCTGGCATGCAAAAAAGGAAATCATTAAAAGAAGTAAAACGAACGATTTAAAGAGAGTTGATTTTATCATTATTCTAATTTTTATTGAATATAATTACTTATTATTTGATCCCATAATTCATAACCTTTCGAATTTAGGTGCAGACCATCCTCAATGAAAATATCTTGCCTTAATTTCTTTTTATCGAGCATGATATTCCAAATATTGGCGTAGTCCAGGTACGGCTCTTTTTTACATAATCGATTAAACCTGCGATTAATGCTTTTGTATTTTCTTTTTAGATGCCAGCGTGCCAAACTAGGCTTAGCCGAAATAATTACAATCAGGGTTTCGGGCTTTGCATCTTTAATTTTTGATATAATTTCTTTAAATACGGAAATAACTTCCTTAGGTCTTTTATTATCATTTATATCATTATCACCCTCATATATAAATACTTTCCCTGGATTATATTGCAGTATCAATTCATTTGTATATGCCAGTAAATCAGAGGCCTGAGAGCCGCCAAAACCTGAATTTACTATTTGGTGTTTAGGAAAAGATTCATGAAGATCTTTCCATAATCTAATGCTAGAGCTACCTGTAAAGACAATGGTCTCTTTAGAATTGTCCCACAACGTATCATATTTTTTTTGAATTTCCAAAATTTCTTCCTGAAAACGAGAAGCGTCCTGTCCTGCAGCAGTAATGCTCAGCAGTATAAAGAAAAGGATTAGGAAAAGTTGCATATTGTAAAAAAAAGCAAGATACTTTTAATTAGGGGAAAGTTCAACAATTTTCGAATAATAGAAAGTAGCTCTTTCTTCAGAAAAATGGTCCAGTACAAATACATAAACTGATAAAAGCATTAATGCAATTCCAATTGCCCTAATATTAGGGGCATTTGACAACAGCATACACAGCATGCCCAGGATCATAATAGTAAAAAATAATTTTTGTGTAATCGGATACCATTTTATAAACGCCGCTGTTCGCTTTTTCTCACTTTTTATGAACTGTTGTGGATTTTCCTTAAACTGAATTTCATATCTGGGCATACGTTTTTGGTTTGTATTCACGAGATAGATTCCCGCACCAATAGCAAGCAGGGCAATTGTCAGTAATGGTATGAACATTGCCCTTGCGCCTGGTGTACTTGCCCATTTAAAATAGGCCATGCTTATTAACAAGATACACACTCCAAATATTAGACTCATTTTGCCCTCAAAAATTTCACCTTTACACCAGTTAAGTGTATGACTAATGATATCCATTTCCTAAATATTTTAGTTGCAATTATTCCGAAATTTTAGTGTCGATAATTCCCTCTGCTAAAGCCCAATCGTAGAATCTTGAAATCCAGGTATCCGAGGGTAAGCCTTGTTTTCTCATCCCAAAGCCATGTCCTCCTTTAGAGTACATATGTAGGGCGATATTCTTTTCTGCTTTATGATAAGAAGAATAAAGTTCAATACTACCACTTGCTAAACCCAATGGGTCATCTGTTGAACAGATAATAAGCATTGGCGGTGCATCGCTGCGACATTCCTTTACTGGCATAGCCGAAGTCCATGGGTATACAGGTATGAGAAAATCCGGACGGCTATCCTGAGAATAGTTATAACCTACGCCCATTGTTACTGCTCCACCTGCTGAAAATCCCATAAAACCAATCTTTTGAGGATTTATACCCAGGGATTCTGCATTCTTTCTTACAAAGCTAACCGCAGCCATACCATCCTGTACGGACAAAGGCAAAACCGGAGCTACATTTTCCATAATTTTATCCCCAATTTGCATTACTTCCTGTACACCGTCCTCTCCTGTAGGTACCAGCCTGTACTTTAATACAAAGGCGGTTATTCCTTTTTCGTTAAGCCATTTGGCAACATCATTACCTTCGCTATTAATGCTTAATGCATAAAGGGCTCCACCAGGAGCAATTATTACAGATGTACCATTTGATTTAGTGGCATCAGGTTTGAAAACTTGCATAGTTGGAATGGATACATTGGTTACAACTTGTGTCTGCCAGATCTCTGAAAAATATTCCTTTTCATCTCCAATCCATTTAATTTGTCCGTCTTCATTGTAGGGCAACTCAATAATTTCTTGAGAAAAGGCAACTCCAATATGTAAAAAACAAAACAGTACTATGAGCAAATTTTTCATAAATCTATTATTTAATGTTATAGAACTTAGCTTAGTTTTTATCTACCAGGGCCTGATAAACAAATTGCGGAAATTTTCTGCCATAGTAGTTACTATATGGCTGTACCTGGGTCATTAAGATGGCTATTAAATCTTCTGTTGGATCTATAAAAAAGTAAGTGCTATAGGCACCACTCCAGTAAAAAGCTCCTTTGGAACCAAGCGCTTTACTATTAGCCACATCTGTGGTTACTCCAAAACCAAGACCGAACCCTTGTCCATAATATAAGTCTCCTACCTGGTTCATGGTCATTATTTCTATTGTCTTGGGGCTTAATAATTGTTTGCCATTAGCCTTTCCACCGTTGAGCATCATCAGACAAAATTTCATGTAGTCATCTGCGGTAGAAAAAAGTCCGTGAGTTCCCCCATATACCATATTTCCCTCAATAGGGAGTTGTTCTTCAGAATTTACTAATATTCCTTCTTCGTTAATATTATGAACAGGAACCCATCGGTACTGGTCATCAATAGGAATATTATATCCTGTATCGTTCATTTTCAGAGGGTCAAAAATTCTAATTTGCAGAAATTCGGCCGTAGTCATTCCGGAAAAGTGTTCAATTAGCAGGGACAGAACATCAGGGGAAGCGCTATAATGCCATTGCTCTCCAGGATGTCCTATTAGGGGTAAACTTATGAGAGTGTTAACCCTGCTTTCAATAGAGCTTTGTGGCTCAAAATAAATAGCCTGTGCAATTTCATTATCCAAAGTTGTACCCTCAATACCATGAGTAAATCCTGCTGTGTGTGTAAGCAATTGATGAATAGTTATTTCCGATTTTGCAGGTTCAGTATCGCCATCTAATCCTCTATTTACATCAAGGGCCACCTTAAAATCTTTAAACTGAGGCAAATATTTGGAAACAGGGTCTGAGAGGAAAAAATGTCCTTCCTCATATAACATTAAAAAGGCGGCAGAGATTATCGGTTTGGTCATAGACATAATATGAAATATATTGTCTTGTTGCATGGGTTCTTTCGCTTCCAAACTGCTATATCCATAAGCCTGTTTGTGCACTGGCTGCCCATTCCGATATATATAGGAAACAGCGCCTGGTATTCGTCCTTCCTCTATTTCAGTATTTAAGAATTTTGAATATCTATCAAGGCGTATTTCTGAGAATCCTGAGATAACTTCATCGGAGACTGTTGAACTCTGAGCGTTAGTAATTACAAATGAAAATAAAAGAAGCAGTAAAGGAAACCGAGAATAAAGTAGTTTTTTCATGATCAATATTATATACTCTTTAAATATAGATATTTTAAGTTGGTTTGCTTTGGAATTACTGCGTTTATATGCTTTAATAGAAACTTCTGAAGAACAAATTTTTCTTAACAACAGGGACCTTTTAATTACTAAAATATAGTACTTTTAAGTTACCAGCTAACCACCGACTCATGTGGGCAAGATACATTTTATTCATTGTCATATATATTTTTTGCAATACAACATTCCTACATTGCCAGGTTACCGAGTCTACATATGATACTAAAGATCGTCCCAAAACCAGAGCTATTCCAATTAATGTGAATCCAATTATAGATGGTGAGGTAATGGATGATGAGATATGGAAACAAATACCTCCCTTTGGCGACTTTTATCAAGTTCAACCCAATTTTGGAAAGCCCGCATCTGAGAAAACGGAGATTCGAATAGCGTATACCGCAGAAACATTCTTCCTATCTGTAATTTGTTATGATTCGCAACCTGATAAGCTGGTAGTCTCCGATCCGAGAAGAGATGCAAATTTGGATAATACGGATGCTTTTATTTTTGTTTTAGACACCTATAAAGATGGACAGAATGGTTTTGTATTCGGAACAAATTCCCTCGGAATTGAATATGACGCCCAGGTAGATAATGAAGGACAGGGCAATCGAAATGTAAATAGGCAACAGTCAGGAACTATTGGTGGTTTTAACCTTAATTGGGATGCCTCTTTTACGGTAAAGGCACAAGTTAAAGAATATGGCTGGAGTGCAGAATTTGCCATTCCTTTGAGAACAATTCGGTTTCAGGCCGGGAAAGACTGGGGAATAAACTTTCGAAGAAATATTCGCAAGACAAATGAAATTGTCTATTGGGCACAGATGCCAATCGGATTTACATTGTACAGACTTTCAATGGCAGGGACGCTAACCGGATTGGAATTAAGGAGTCCGGGAAATCTTAAATTAATACCCTATGTTTTAGGCAGGTTAGATAACGACTATGCTTCCGGCGAGCTAGAATCTGAAGTTACACCCGAAGTAGGTGGAGATATAAAATACAGTATTACCCCAAGCCTCACACTTGATCTTACTTATAATACAGATTTTGCCCAGGTTGAGGTGGATGATCAGCAGGTAAACCTGGATAGGTTTAATCTATTTTTTCCGGAAAAACGACCATTCTTTTTAGAAAATGCCGGGTTATTCACGGTTGGAAGCCCGGGTGAGGTGGACTTGTTTTTTAGTCGGCGAATAGGGATTGGAGACGATGGAAGTATTGTTCCAATTATAGGTGGGGCAAGACTTTCGGGTAAATTAAACAGAACCAATGTTGGTTTGCTTACTATGTTTACTGATGCAGTTAACGAGGAAGGAATAGAAAAAAATAATTTTAGTGTTGCCAGGGTTAACCATGAATTTAAAGGAAGAACGGCTTTAGGTGGAATTTTTGTTAATCGTTCAGGTCTGGAATCCAAAGATGACTACAACCGAACCTATTCTTTAGATGGAAAACTGGGACTAGGCAAAAAAGCAAGATTATCGGGTTTTTATGCTCAGACTTCAGGGTCATATGACACCATCAATGAACACGCTTTTAAACTCCAGGCAGACTATAATTGGGATAATTGGGAAATGAGAGCCGCTTATACAGAAGTGGGGCAGGGGTTTAATCCGGAAGTAGGGTTTCTTTTGCGTTCAGCATTCCGAAAACCGGAGGGCCTAGTGCTCTATCATCTGAGGCCTAAAAATGAAAATTCAAAAATCTTAGAATATAGACCACATGTTTCTTATAGGGGATATTGGAATTTTAATGGATTTCAGGAAACCGGATTTTTGCATATGGATAATCACTGGGAGTTTAAAAGCGGCACTGAAATACATACAGGTATTAACCTTACCACAGAGGGTCTTCTAGAACCCTTTGAGATTTCTGAAGGGGTTATTGTGGAGCCTGGAACTTATAAACATGCGGAAGGGCAGCTGATATTTTTTACAAATGCTTCCAAACCAGTTTCTGTAAATATAAGGTCTGTATTTGGAGGTTCTTTTGGTGGTACGCGATACCTAAATACCGCTACTCTACAATTTAGAGCTGGTGAAAAATTTAATGCAGGTCTTTCTTATCAGTATAACAAATTTGAACTTCCCGGAGGAGATTTTACGGCAAATGTTTTTCAATCAAGAATAACTTATGCCTTTAAATCAAATGTATTGCTACAGGGACTTGTACAAAATAATACAGTAAACAGACTTTGGGCATTTAATTTTAGGTTTGGCTGGTTGCAACGAGCAAACACAGGTTTATTTGTAGTGTATAATTATAATATACAGGACAATGATCCATTAAATAATAGTTTAATTATTAAATATACCCGGATGTTTGATTTGGTGAAATAGGTTATCTTTTATTGGGAATTATTATATTTTTTAAGTGAGAATTGTTTAAAGGATACCATTTTCGATACTAAGATTAAACCTGTATGATTTGAAGATTAATTCCAATATTTTATAATTTTGTCAACTTAATACTATTGACTATGATTAAAAAGTTTACAAGTTTAGGTTTGTTTTGTTTATTCCTGATGTTTAATTCTTGCGGCTCAGGGGAGAGTTCCGAAAAAGCAATTTTCCAGGAAGATTCTAAAGAATGGTTTCAGGAAGGAAGGGCTGGCTGGAAATTTGATGACGATCAGTTCATTGGAACTTCTTTAGGTGGATCGGGATTTGTAATGACAAATAAGAAATATCAAAATTTTACTCTATCCCTCGAATTTTATCCGGATGCCGGTATTAATTCCGGAGTATTTGTGAGATGTAAAAATAAAGATATCTCAAACACAGATTGTTACGAGATGAATATTTGGGATTACCACCCGGACCAGGAATCAAGAACAGGATCTATAGTTACCAGAGCAAAACCTTTGGCAAATGTTGAAACTATAGGAAGGTGGAATAGCTATAAAATAAGCTGCGAAGGCAATCATTTTCGAACGTGGATAAACGGGAAACTAACAGCAGATATTTACGACGATGATTTATCTGAAGGTTATATAGGGCTCCAGGCTGCCGGACCTGGTAGAATTAAATTTAGAAATATAAAAATAAAGGAGCTTCTTTAAGGAGTAGTTTATCCAATAAGCAGGATAATGCATTTCATTTAATTAATTTTCTATCAATTTTTTGCTAATAATTAAGTCAATTAACGAACTAGATGTTTTGTATAAATTTCCTAGTCGTCTTCTGAACTGTCGGTTTCTTCTTCTGTTTGAATTTCTTCTTTGTTAAGATTGTGTTGCAAAATGTTCAGATTTTTCAACTTTGCTTTCCATGTAACCAAAGTTTCTTTATGACGATCTATGTTCTTTACAACATCTTTAACCAGAGGATTGTCACCGGAAGTGTCTGAGAAGAATTGTAAATTATTTTCTAATTGGCGAATTTCGCTTAAGCTTTCATCTATCTTTCTGCGGATAAAAGTTCGCTCATTGAGCAAAGCCCTATCATTATCGGCATTAGCAAGTTTTTTAAGCTTGTCTCCATATTTCATAAGCTCCGATTCTTGCTTGCTAACCCCAAGTTTTTTAAGTATGGCATCAAGAATAGTATTAAACTTAACATTTATATTCTTTTTGTTAAATGGAACCCGGCCGTAGTTTTTCCATTCATCAATAAAGGATTTCAGGGTAGCCAAGTCTTTCTCTTTATCACCGCTTATTTGAAATGCTTTTAGTTTTTCCAGGCAGGCTAGTTTCTTATCAAAATTGGCAGATTCTTCAGTGTGAGCTTTATTTTTTAAGGCGTGTAATCTGTCAAAATAATGATTACATGCATTTTTAAAATCATTCCATATCTTATCAGAATACTTTCGGGGAACATGCCCAATTGCTTTCCATTCTCTTTGTATTCTTTTCAGTTCGGAAGTCGTTGTATCCCACTCTTCACTATCTTTTAAAGATTCTGCTATACGAAGTAGCTCTCTTTTCTTATCAAGATTTTCCTGCTGATCTTTTTTAAGTTTTTTGTAGTAGGCGTTTTTATTTCTGTTAAATACTCTGACGGCTTCTTTAAATTCCGCCCAGGTTTGTTCATTTACATTTTGAGGTACTTTCCCTGCCTTAAAGAAAGCATCTCGCTGCGCCTCTAAGTCTCTTATTTGCTTTTGAAGGTCTTTATGATTGCTGGCAACATGCGCACCTATTTCAACAATCTTTTGAATAATACTTTTTTTCTTTTCTAAGTTTTGCTCATATACCTTGTCAAGATCCTTAAAATAATCCTGCCTCCTTTGGTGCATTGCTTTGGTAGCATTACTAAAGCGTTTCCAAATTTCTTCCCTATGTTCCCTGTCAACAGGCCCTATATCTTCTTTCCAAACCTTATGTAGCGTTTGTAATTCCCTAAATGCTTTATTGAGGTCCTCTTCCTCCAGCAAGGCTTCTGCAGATTCAACTAGTTTCAACTTCTCCTCCAAATTATGTTTAAAATCCAGATCCCGTAGTTCCCTGTTAAGGTGTAAAAAGTCATAAAAAATTTCAACATGATGATGGTATGTCCTCCATACATCATTGTATTTATTCCTTGGAATTGGTCCTGCATTTCGCCATCTTTCCAGAATGTCTTTGAAATTTTTATAAGTGGTATTTATATCTTCTTCAACATTGACGAGCCCTTTAAGTTCCTCAATAATTTCCAGTCTTTTTGCAAGGTTTTCGTTTAGATTCTGTTCAAGATTCTTGTAGTATGCATTTCTTTTTTCCCGATATTCAGAATATACCTCATTGAATTGCCGTTTGGTTACAGAATTATATCTGAAGTCAATTTCATTGCCACCTTTACTTATGAAATCTTCCTTTTTAAGTTCTAAAAAATCTTGAAATTTTAAGTCAAATTCATGTTTTATGCCGTCGACATGTTTTTTAATGGCCTGTACTTTCTCATTTCTAACCAACTTTTGCAATTCTCCAACCAAATTCTCCATAGACATGGAATGGTAGTCCAGCATGGGTATATGGTGCCTCCGATTATTGTCCTTATCTTCTGCATCTTCTGCGTTAGATTCATTTATTTCTTCATGAATGTCCTCTTCAACCTTTTCCGACTTATCGCCTGCAACTAATTCCTGAGATTTTTTTTCTACTTCAGTGCTTTTCTCTGATTCCTGTTTAGATTCAGTAGTTTCTGAATTATTTTCTCCCTCTACAGACTCCTGTAGTTTATGATCATTATTTTCCAACATTTTATTTAATGTTTCTGCGGATTTGTTAGCATCTTCATTGTAAGATACTGCTAGTATGTATAACAACAAAGGTAATCAAACTAGTTTGATGCATCAATACTTGCCATAATTGTTCTGAGAATACCTTTTTTAAAAATTCCGGTAAGGAATGCTAGGAGTTCCAAATTTGCCAGGCTTTTTCAGCTTGCAACTCCAGCATTTCTGCCCCATTACAAATAATCGCGCCTTTATCTTCTCCCGATAATAAAAATGCGGTTTTTTCAGGGTTATAGATAAGATCAAAAAGTAAATGGTTTGAAGTCAGAAATTCGTAGGGAATACCTGGTTTGGCTGAAGTATCAGGGAAAGTGCCCAGGGGAGTACAATTAATGAGTACAGTATGGGTGCTAATGATCTTATTATTTAATTCTGAATAACCAATCTGATCTCCAATTGGATTACGTGAAACATATTTAAATGAAATACCTAATTCATTTAATACAAATGCAACAGCTTTAGAAGCCCCTCCAGTACCAAGGATTAATGCTTTTTTATGCGACTTTTTTAACAAGGGTTCGATAGATTTTTTAAAACCGTAAACATCGGTGTTATATCCTTTTAGACCTTCCTTGGTAAATTTAATGGTGTTGACAGCTCCGATACGCTTCGCTCTTCTATCTAAACTATCCAAATAGGGAATTATCTCTTCTTTATATGGGATAGTGACATTTAGACCTTTAAGTGCCTTATTCCTTTTTATTAGAGAAGGAAATTCTTCTAAACTGGGTATGTCAAAATTTTCATAGCTATAGCCTTGCAGATTCAAAGAAGCGAACTTGTTGTTAAAATAAGTTTTGGAGAAAGAGTAAGATATGTTCTTTCCTATTAACCCAAAACTAGCTTTATCTTTTTCTGTTTTTGCCATACCTTTCTAATCCAATTAACAATGCAACCCCTAGCAAAACAAATAAGATTGCCAACCAGGTTTCACCTTCACTAAAATCTGGAAAATATCTTTCATAATTCATGATTACCTCATCACCATTTGAATCAATAGTAATGTTTCCGGCTTCATCCCTTACATAAATTGGGCTTTTCCAAGGCCAAACCACGCCTAGCGAACCGGTAATAAATCCTATTATAACAGCAGAGGTAATATATTTGAAGTGCTTCAGTACATATCCAAGCAAATGGGATAGTGTAACAAGCCCAGTGGCGGATCCAGCTGTGAATACAGCAAGAATTTTCAAAGTTCTCAGGCGCATCTGGTTTTCCACGAAACTGAAATCTCCTTTTATTATTTCAGCCATAGTATCGTACAGGGAATTCACAGAATCAACCAATAGCAAAACGTAATTACCCAAAAGTATAAGAATAAATGATCCTGATAAACCTGGAAGAGTCATTCCAGAAACACTTATAATTCCACAAAGAAAGATAAAGTATAAATTATCATTTTCCTTGGCCGGACTTAAAAAACTGATTGAAATTCCAACAATAAGGCCAAAAAGACCAGAGGTTATAGTTCCTCTATTCCAATGTTTGAAATCACTTGCAATGAAATATATGGAACCTATTATCATTCCAAAAAAAGTAGCCCAAACTAATAATTCCTGACGTTCCAGGAAGTAGTCCAGTAATTTTGAGACACTAAAATAGCTCACTAGCATTCCAAAAATGAGCAACGATAAAAATTGGCCGTTTACATACTGATAAAAACTTTTGAATCTTCCATTAAATAGTAATTTAACGGCTTTTATATTAATCTTTTGGAGTGAATAAATAAATTCTACATAGAAGCCGGCAACAAATGCAACAATACCACCGGAGACACCAGGTACTTTGTTGGCGGCACCCATTCCCAATCCTTTTATGATCAGGAATAATTTATCAAGAACGGTTCTTGGCTTCCTCGGCATTCTAATTATTTTTTACTTGTTGCTGCTAGTCTTTCAAGTATAAAAATAACGCAAAATCCAAGTAATGCTAAAAGAATGGCAAAGAGTAATTGATTATCCCCCTCAAAATTAAATGGGGAAATATTTTCTTCATTAATAGGAATAACTTTCTTACCAAAAATTTTTGTTTCCAAAACTCTTTTCCAGGGCCATATTTTATTCAGAGAGCCTAAAATAAATCCTGTTAAAAGTGCCAGTGTACTATTCTTATAATTTTGGAACATCCATTTTAATAGCCGGGCAAAGCTTAAAAGACCAAATACTGCTCCAAAACCTACCGTTGCAATAGTATATAATTCTCTCTCATGCACAGCATCCAAAATAGTCTTATAGGAACCGAGAAGTACCAGGATAAACGCTCCGGAAATCCCTGGTAAGATCATTGCACATACTGCAAGAGCTCCTGAAAGGAATAGGTAAAGCAAACTGTGAGTATTTTCTGAAGGAGGGAGAGTTGTAATATAATAGGCTATAGAAGTTCCCAAAACAAATGCGGTAACGATACCCAAATTCCAGCGTTCAATATCCCTTGCAATAAAAAATATACTGGCAAATACCAATCCAAAAAAGAAAGACCACAGTAAAATGGGTTGGTTAACTAATAACCAACTAATCATTTTTGCCAATGAAAAAACACTTAAGAAAATTCCTGAAAAAAGTGCAAGTAAAAAATTCCCATTAATGGCTCTCCAAAAACTCTTAAATCCCTCTTCTCTTAAGACTTTATACTTGGAAAAACTTATACCGTTTATGGAAGTTATTAGTTCCTCATAAATCCCTGAAATAAAGGCTATAGTGCCACCAGAAACACCAGGAACTACGTCTGCAGCTCCCATTGCGACCCCTTTCAGAGAAATAGTGATATAACTTAATAAATTGCGATTACTCATTAAAAAAATAAAAAAACAAAAATAGTCCTTTTATTCGGAAGCCTTTTTAATATTGCTAATTATGTTTTGAGTCCAGATGGAGTTGAAATATTGCGGGAACGCATTCTCAAAAATTGTGAGTTTAGAAATGTCCAATTTCAATGCATTAGTAAATCTGAATCTTGCCTGTTCAGAATCACTTAACATAAGATACAGACCGGCCATTCTATATTCTATTTCAGCCTCTTCAGGGTAAAACTGCAGACCCTGAATCAAAATTTGTATAGCTGAATCAATATCACTATTAGTTTTAACGACCTCTGCCCAGTTCAACCAGGTATCTAACTCATAATTTCCAAGATCCACAGCTTGTTTATATGAATAATCCGCTTCGTCTAAATTTTGAAGGACATAATGAATTTTAGCGGATTTTTTCCAATATAAAGCATTTTCACCATCAATATTAATCGCCTTATTTACATAATATAGGGCTCTTTCGTAATTTTTCTTACGAATATAAAAATCGGTTATTGCCAACCAGCCCTTGTCCAGCAACGGGTCCTCATGTACAGTCTGGTAGAAATAGAATTTTGCCAGTTCGTCGTTATCAAGCTTTTCATGACATTTACCAATTCTTAAGTAAGCATGTGAGGTAGGATCTTCAATTTTTATTGTTGTTTCATAATTTTCAATTGCCTCGTTGTGTTTTCCCATTTTTTCAAGAACCTTGCCTTTCTCAAAATAGGCACCTATAAAGGAATCGTCCGCAATTATTGCAAAGTCGAATGCTGCTAAAGCCTCGGGTAACATTTCTTTAGTGTAATACTGTTTTCCCAGTTGATGCCAAGCCACCTGGCAATATGGATTTCGCTCCAGAAAATCATTCAAAAAAGTAATAGCACCTTCATAGTCCTCCATAAATTCAAAACAGTAGACTACATTATAAAGTGAGGAATAATCCTGTTCATCAAAGGATACACATTTTATAAAATTGACTTTAGCCTTTTCAAAATTATCCATAAACAGGTATTCCATACCCAATAATGAATAAATATCAAAACTATCATTAGACAGGCCTAAAGCTTTTTCCAACATATCTACAGCTGCCTCGTGATTGTCTTGTTTTGAGTAGATATTTGCGCGCTGAATATATATCTCTTCATTAGTGCTATCCATCAATTGAAGTTCATCCAAAAGCTTTTCAGCAACTTCCAGATTATTTTCAAATACAAGGACTTCTATGTCCAAAAGCCTTAGATTCATTGCTCCCGGATGTTGTTTGAGTCCAATTTTAATGGCTTTCTTAGCTAAAGAAATTTTGCCATTGTTTAAATAGTGGTGAATTATGTCTTCAAAATCTTCCGCGTCAAAAAAGTATATGTCATCCGTCTTCAACATGGATTCAAACTTCGCGATTGGTTGATTTTGACTTTCGTTATGATCTAACGCCATAGGAACGTGCTTGGTTTATCTATGGACTTAAAAATAGTCTTTTTGATACTACGCTTAAATCCACTTCAGGGCTATATTATTAACAAAATAGTTAACAAATTATTGCTCTAATTCATTCAAAGTTTCCATTATTATGTTGCAACCCTGGTCAATTTCCTCAATGTTTATAGTTAGTGGAGGAGAAATGCGAACGGCTCTTGATTCAAAAAGAAGCCAAAAAAGAATCAGATTTTTTCTTGCGCAGGAAAGGATTAGTTTATTGGCAATTGCTGCATCTTCCATAATAAGAGACAGCATAAGTCCCTTCCCTCTAATCTCTTTTATGTATGGGTGTTTTAACCTGGATCTGATATGTTTTTCCTTTTCAAGAGTATCTTGAATAAGAGTTCCACTGTTTAATTCCTTAAGCGTAGCCATAGCTGCTGCAGCTATCACAGGGTTCCCTCCAAAGGTTGTTATATGTCCCAATTTAGGAGAATCACTTAAAGCATTCATCATTTCATGCGAAGCGGTAAATCCGCCTATTGGTAAACCGGAAGCCATACCTTTACCCATAACCAAAATATCCGGAACGCACTGGAAGTGCTCAAAAGCAAATAATTTGCCGGTTCGCCCAAATCCCGGTTGAATCTCATCAAGAATTAACAAAGCGCCCACTTCTTGACAGCGATCCTTTACCTTTCTTAAATAGCCTTCTTTTGGCATTATAAACCCTGCACCACCCTGAATAGTTTCTAAAATAACTGCGGCCGTATCACTTGTTATTTTAAAAAGATCTTGCTCAGAATTAAATTCCACATAAGAAATATCCGGTATTAATGGCCTGAAAGGAGCTTTTCTCTCTTCATAATTCATTAGGCTCAGACTTCCAAGCGTATTTCCGTGATAGGCATTTTTAGCTGCTATGAGTTTAGACCGACCCGTAAATCGTCTTGCTAGTTTTATTGCACCTTCTATTGCCTCGGTACCCGAATTTACGAGATATGTTGTTTCTAGTTCATCTGGTAATAGTGAAGCTAAATATTTAGTAAATTCAACAGCTGGTGCCTGTATGAATTCACCATACACCATAACATGCATGTATCTGCCGGTTTGTTCAACCACAGCTTCTACAACTTTGGGATGACAATGGCCAAGACTGCAAACCGATACTCCTGCAACAAAATCTAAGTGGCTATTTCCCTGTTGATCATAAATATAGCTACCCTTGGCGTGGGAGACCTCTACTGCTAATGGATGTGGCGTTGTTTGGGTCTGATATCTGAAAAAATCCTCCTGCATGGCAACTACTCTTTTTTTGGAAGTGGGGGTCCTTTTTTTGTGGTCAGACCGTTAATGGGATTGGAATTTTGTATGGGGTCCTCTTCATTTTCATTTTTTTCTTGTTCTTCTTCAAGATCAAGACGATTATCTACACCTTTAATCTTCACTAATTCAATATTGTTATCGTCTTCGTCAAAAATATCATCTTTGGAAAGTATTCTTTCATCACCCCGCCATATAAAACCTTTGAGTTTTCTACTGCTCTCCGGTAGGTCCTTTTCGGGAAAAATATCTCCATCCGGATTAGTAAAAAAAGTAATATCCTCAATTTCATTTTTGGCTAGTAGTAGTCTAATTTCACTGCAAATAGTTTTGTTTATCCCTATTAGCTCATCATCATCATTGTACATATAATATATTACTTCAGTATTCTTAACCAGGTCGACTATTTTTAAAGAATTATCTATAAATTTCCCAAAGAGATCTTTGCCCTTAGCCTGATTATAACCTTTCATACTTATACTGTCGAGCGAGATTATAAATGCATTGTTTATTACCTTTAATGAATCCAATTTTTCAGTTTCCATATCTGATATGATATAGATACTATCACCGGTCATTTGGTTATCTACATTCCACAGAATTGGTTCTCTTATCAATTGAGTTATTCCGGAAGATTGATCAAAATGAATAGAATCGCATTTTCCGCTTAAATCAGTCTTATAGAATTTAGCATTTCTGAAAGCCCTTAAAATGCGATGATCCGGTTTCCCGGTAAGAAGCAAGGTGTCTCCATGCATATAAAGTGAATCCTGCTCAACCAAACTTATGGACACTGCCCGCTTTGTGGCAAATACAGAGTCTTTGGCTTTAAATACCTCCGCATAGTGCGCCCTTATTACGCCATTATTTACAGTGTCTGTAACAACAATATTATTAGTGGCAGACGCAAATTCTGTTGCTTTATCAAAATAAACACTATCTCCTTCAATGATTCTGTTATTGTAATCTATTCTTGTATTTTTTATGCCATAACCACTTTCTATTTTAGTATCGTAATATCCCCGTTCACAGTATATTTTATAGGTCTCTCCTGTTATAGTAGAAGGCCCGTACATATATGCGTTCTTGGAATTTTGATAATAATCCAATTGTTTAGAATCTATTGTGTAATCAGGGTTTAATATATGGACATTGTCTACGAACTGAAATTTTTCCGGTACCATAAAGTACCTTCCAATTTCACTTGTAAGGGTATTGGCAGAATCAATAATGGTACCTGAGCTTGTATAATAAGATTCCTGTTTTTCACGGTCAAAGTAGAGCGTGTCTGTCATAAGGGTCATGCCTGTGCCTGTGCCGGTACCGCTGCCTGTGTTCTTTAAGACTACTTTTTCCCAGGCCTTTGCAAGTCGCGTATTTCCATCATAATTAATTTTTCCGCTGGTCATCTGAATGGAATCACCCTGTTTCATCCGGATGTTACCAATTGCCCTTAATTTATTCTCTTTTTGATAGAATATGGCTATGTCGCACCAAAGATCGGCCCCCTGGTGTTCAAACTGAACCTGTCTCTCATCTTTACTAAAAATAGATGCACCGGGAAATCGCTCTTCGTCTTTCGTGAAGTTTGCACCATATACAATATTAATCTGCTTAACGTCTTCTTCTGGCTCTTCCTGGGCTGAAGCCAAACAAAGGAAAAAAAGAAATATATTAAGTAAGAGCAATCTGATCAAGACCCAAATTTTTGTTCAAAAATAGGATAAATTAAAAGAGAAGCATAAGGTTTAGCATGGTTTTAGGAAATCATTTGGACGGAACTCCAATTTCGACTTCCAGGTCTAATTTATCATTATCCAAGGCCCTAGCCTTTTCAAAGGTAACATTGGAATCCCACAAATACACTCTTCTTAATTGCGTCATATTTTTAAGGATAGACAAACAAGAATCTGTAACATTAGTTCCATAAAGGTTCAAAGACTCAAGATGTTCCAGGCCTTTGAGAAATTCTACAGATTTATCGGATACTACTGTTTTTTGTAGTTCTAGTCTGGTAAGATTAGGAAATTTCGATATTATTGAAACCCATTCATCCTGTATATCGGTACCGGCAAGAGATAACCAGGTAATATTTTCACTTACATCCGAAAGTTTAGTAAGCTTTTCCGGAGAAAGTTCCTCTCCGAAGTATTTAATATCCAATAAAGGATTTTCATATCCTAAAGTTTTAACCGAGAAGCCGGCATCTGCCAGAGTTTTTAGACGTAAGCTGTCTACTGCTGCTATTTTTACAGATTCATACCATGGTTTTGGTTCAGTATCTAAACCGTATAATCGTTGGATCACCTTTTGCATTGGTTCAGGAATCTCGTGCCGGGTAAGATCTTGCTCAAAATCTGCCCCATTGATTATCCACCATTCCAATGTTTTTATTTCATCATAGGAAAGAGGCTCACCACTTGGGGGCATATATTTTTCACTCTCCTGAGGTAGTGTTACCCTGCGGAAAATTTCACTTTCCAAGGTATTCCCCGCAGCAATTACAGGTCCGTTTTCACCACCTTTAGTAAATAAGTCTATCTGCTGCATATTAAGTTCCCCCCTTTGCTCTTCATTGTTATGACAACTTATGCATTTGGCAGCCAGTACAGGGTAGATCATATCTCTGTAAACTACTACTGAATCTATATTTTCCAGTTGAGGTAATGCGTTTTTCTTTTTCTCTTCCCCAAAAAGTTTTTGTATAGGATCTGGTGCATAGACCAGCAAATAATTTGCTCCATGAGTAAGGTTTCCTCCCAAATGACCTTCAACTAATATTAGGCCTATAATAAGATAGGTGACGCTGTTATTAACCATTTTCGGAAATTGTTTTGGATTTAGTTTTGTCCACCATCCGAAACCGGCAATTACTGCCAAGCCAACACCCAACCATCTGTGCCAAAAAATAGTATCTTCTGCATACTGTCCACTTTCTGCCAGGAACCAACCAAATAGAGCTGCTATAATTGCACTTACTGCTCCCAACAACCAGGCATAGATAATAATCTGATTGTTTTTTTTCTTTACTTTTTTACCCTGATATAATTCAATAAGAATAGCCAGAAACAAAAAGCCAATTGGCAGGTGTACTAGAAGAGGATGAAATCTGCCGAAAAATGTAACAATATCCAATGAAAACATGAGTTTGGTTGATGCTTGTGAAGGTTTTAAATTCTATTGAGTTTGATTGGATAAGTTCTTCCTGAGGCCCATTGCGGTACATATATATTACTGTCATTGTCTATTAAGACATCGTGTGGATTGCGAAAGGTTTGTCCATCGTATTTGGGCGGAACCAAGATCCCATCATTATATTCTGGTTCATTCCCGCCGGGAAAAGAAACAATTTTATTATTCTCATCCAAGACCGCCAGCATGCCATCATAGCTGTCCCAGGTTTTTGTAACGATGACTGCAAAATAGATATTGCTGCCGTGTATAACAGGTCTGCAAATAGAACAACCCGGAAGGGGTATGGTTTCCAGATGATTGCCATCTAATGTAAAACGTTTAAATTCATTAGCCGCTCTGGAAGTTATTAATAGGGTAGGATTCTTCGGATCTCTATAATCTACGGTTATACCGTGACAACAATTAAATGTATCCGTTGTTTCCCCTTTGCCACCAAAATGCCTGATATATTGGCCTTTAGCATTATATTGAACTATATAATTCTCGCCGTAACCATCGGCAATATAAAGATCTCCATTGGGTCCTACAGCAGTCTCTGTTGGTTTAAATTGCTCATCCTTAGAATAACCTTTAACTTCTTTTGGCCTATCAAAGGTCATTAGAATTTTTCCATCCAAAGTAGTTTTAAATACTTTATTGATATTGGGATCTGTAATGAAGAGAAATTGCTCATTTCCCTCTCCTGTAATGGTTAAACCATGGGCCCCTGGAAAATCTCTTCCCCAGGAATCTAAAACTTTTCCAGACCTGTCGTAGATCAGTATGTTATTATTGCTTTCGCCTGTTGTGGTCATAAAAATCCTGCCTTTACTGTCCAAAACCATTTCATGACAATCGTTCACAGGAACCCTGGAGGGGTCTTGTACCCCCCATTCTTTGTCAACTTCATACCGAAAATTGCCATGACCTACAGTATCTGTTTTCGCGATTTGATCAAAGGCTTTTGCACTGTAAATAAACTGAGGTGCCACAGCACCTGCAGCTACTGCCAGGGCAGATTTTTTAATAAAACTTCTTCTCCTATTCTTTGGGGTTTCCATGATTACTTATTTTAAGGTTTAAGCCAGTATTTCTTTAACTACCTCACCATGTACATCTGTTAATCTAAAGCGTCTTCCCTGAAATTTAAATGTTAGTCGTTCATGATCCACTCCCAGCAAATGCATAAGTGTTGCCTGAAAATCATGTACATGAACCGGCCGTTGTACTACATTATAGCCGAAATCATCTGTGGCGCCAAGAGTAATTCCTTTTTTAATTCCTGCTCCCGCCATAAAAATTGTAAAACACTTAGGATGATGGTCTCTCCCAAAATTATCCGGAGTCAGTTGTCCCTGGGAATAATTCGTGCGCCCAAATTCTCCACCCCATATAACAAGAGTATCCTCTAGCATACCTCTTTGTTTAAGGTCTGTTATAAGCGCAGCTGTGGCCTGGTCAGTATCTTTGCATTGAACTTTAATGGCACTAGGAAGGTTTCCATGTTGGTCCCAACCCTGGTGATAAAGCTGAATAAATTTTACATCTTTTTCGGCCATTCTTCTCGCCAAGAGGCAGTTGGCAGCAAAGGTGCCGGGCTTTTTACTGTCTTCACCGTACATATCATAAATGTAGTCCGGTTCATTTGAAGTATCCATAATCTCCGGTACGGAGGTTTGCATTCTATAGGCCATTTCATATTGAGCCATTCGGGCAATTATCTCGGGATCTCCAATATCCTGATGATTCAATTTTTCAAGTTTTTGTAAATGATCTAATTGATCTCTTCTGTTAATTCCGTCAACACCCGGAGGATTGGTTAAATACAACACCGGGTCCTTACCCGACCTAAATTGCACACCCTGATGTTGTGAAGGCAGAAACCCATTCCCCCATAACCTGGAATACAAAGGTTGCCCTCCCGTTTTACCTTTGGTAACCAACACCACAAATTCTGGTAAGTTCTTGTTGTCGGTCCCCAAACCATAACTTACCCAGGACCCAATAGATGGTCTTCCGGGAATTTGTGAACCCGTTTGGAGAAAAGTTATAGCAGGATCATGATTAATGGCTTCTGTATACATAGACTTTATAAAGCACAAGTCGTCAACAATTTTCGAGGTATATGGCATTAGGTCACTCATCCAGGCTCCGCTAGCGCCGTGTTGTTTGAAATTAAAAAGTGTACCTGCCAATGGAAAAGAAGCCTGTCCGGAGGTCATGCCCGTAAGTCGTTGTCCTCCACGCACGCTCTCCGGTAAATCCTGACCATTCATTTTATTTAAAAGAGGTTTATAGTCAAACAAATCTAATTGAGATGGTGCTCCACTTTGAAAAAGATAAATAACACGTTTGACCCTCGGTGGGAAATGAGGAATACCGCTTAAACCTCCACTGGAAGCTTGTATTGGATGTAAAATATTGTTTTGTGCGAACAATCCCATAGGATCCAGCATTGATGCCATAGAAAGTGCTCCCATTCCCAATGACGTTTTTGTAAGAAAATCGCGTCGAGAATAGTTTTTATTATGTTGATGTGTGCACATAGTTATTTCTTATCTCTTTATATTGCTTTCATCATGATTTAATAGTGTATTTGCAACCATGGTAAGTGCCGCAGTTTTACTATTTAAATATTCTTCTTCCACATTTTTATTTCCGACTTTTAAAAATTTTAAGGCTTCACTTTTATTAGAGGTAAACCACTTCGATTGTGAATTATATAAGTCTTTTAAAATTTCGGTTTCTTCTTCTTTTGGATATCTGCTTGTAGATAACCTAAAACCATATTTTATTTGTTGATCCAAAGAATTACCACCTTCTTTTTGCATTCTTACAGCAAGCATTTTAGAAGCTTCGACAAATTGCACGTCATTCATTAAAACAAGAGCCTGTAAGGGTGTATTTGTATTTTCCCGCTTAACTATACACACTTCCCTATTAGGAGCATCAAAAGCAGTCATAGCCGGGTGTGGTGAAGTCCGCCTTATAAAAGTATATAATCCCCGTCTGTACAGACTGTCACCGCCTGATTCTTTGTAATTTAATAATTTATAGGAAAAGCTTGATTTTTCTATCCATAAACCCTCCGGCTGATATGGTTTTACGCTTTGACCTCCAATATCCCTTACTAACAGACCGCTAGTCGCCAATGCGTTATCACGGATCATTTCTGCAGGCAGCCTGTAACTATTGCTTCTCGCCAAATAGTGATTATAAGGATCTTGCTCAAGCATTTCTTTGGTAAGTTGAGAAGATTGTCTGTAGGTATGGGAAAGCACTATTGTCTTAAGTAATTTCTTAATATTCCATTTACTTTCTACAAAGTTCGTTGCAAGCCAATCCAGCAGCATAGGGTGGGAGGGGAGGGTGCCTTGAACACCAAAATCCTGAGGCGTATTTACCAGGCCATTACCAAGAAGCATTTGCCAGTATCTATTAACGGTAACCCTTGCTGTTAAAGGGTTTTCGGGAGAGAATATCCATTTTGCCAGACCTAAACGATTTTTTGGATATTTTTCAGAAAACTCTGGCAGTATCGCGGGTGTGTTGGCTTGCACCTGATAAATTGGTTGTTCATAGTCACCTCGGTTATAAGCATATGCCTGCCGTGCCTCCGGCATTTCTTCCATAACCATAACTTCCATAACAGGAATCATCTTTTTAAGCCATTCATTTCTTAGTTCTTTGAGCTCTTTTTCCAATGATTTTACCTCTGGTGCTTGTGCTACCCAATATTCCGGAGCTCTGGCAGCTTCCTTATTTTTGTCGTAAAGCTTTGCTATTTCATTTGGGGTTAGAACCCTTGAAAATAGATGAATATCATCGATTCTTCCCAGGAATAAACCATTTTCTCCCGTGAAAGCCCTATAGCTTTTTGCTACCATCACCGGCCTATTTGTGAGTACCTGAGCGCCACCGGTAATGGTTTTTATAGATTTATACAGATTATCAAACTGTATGCCTTGTTCTGTTTTAATTCCGTTGATAAAAAGGATCAGATCTTTCGCTTTTCCGGAACCGTTATAACTAAAAGCTACATTATACCATGAATTTCTTTTAAGGGAATCTTTAGACCGGACATGAATATAATTATGCGGCAGGGAATGTATTAATCTTGCATTCAGATAATTGAGACTATCCAAATAAAATTCCCAACCTCGCCAATAATTATTTTTATCACCTGCTGTACCCAATAATGTTTGGGTTCTTCCGGCTTCTCTTTTGGTCGTATTCATCCATAGACTGGCAGAAAATGCATTTGTCCATTCAAAGTTTGGGATATTTTTGAGATAAATTTCGTCGTATTCTCCTGTAAATTCCATGGCGTTACCCTTCACACCTTTCTTAACAGCCGGTGCTTCGGTTGAGGTGACCATTTTATTCCCATCAATTATATGCTCTCGTTTATCCTTAATTTTTTGAACTGAATTCATTGGATAATGACCCAATAGACCTCTTTTGTTGAAATCGCCGGGTAATTGACGCATATATGTATCCAGGGCCATCAATTCTTCTTTAGTTAGTTTCAACTTTTTTTCTTTCTCCTGAATTTTACTATCCAGTGATTTTAATTTGCCCTCTGTTTCCTTATCCGGGAGTGCCAACATTGGCCCGTAATTGCCATCATCTCCGGTCATCCCTAATTCCCTGACATTGTTAAAAAAGGCTGTTAATTCATAATAATCTTTTTGGGTAATTGGATCAAATTTATGATCATGGCAACGTGCGCAATTTATAGTCAGGCCCAATAAAGCAGTCCCTACTGTTTCAGTTCTATCCCAGACATAATTCAGTCTAAACTCCTCTTCAATAGCACCACCCTCGGCAGTCATAGGATGGTTGCGGTTAAAAGCAGTAGCCAATTTTTGGTCCTTGGTGGCATTTGGCATTAGATCACCTGCTAATTGCCAGCTTATAAACTGATCATAAGGCATATTTTCTTTGAAAGCTTTTATGACCCAATCCCGCCATGGCCACATCAAACGCCATCCATCAGCATGAAGGCCGTGTGAATCTGCATATCTCGAAACATCCATCCAATCTACTGCCATCCTTTCTGCATGGGCATCGGTATCCAATAATCTGTCCACAACTTTTTCGTAAGCAGTATCAGAAGTATCCGAGAGAAAGGCATCTATTTCGGATAATGTAGGAGGGAGTCCCGTAAGGTCCATGGTTACCCTTCTTATAAGTCTTTCTTTGTTTGCTTCCGGAGCAGGTTCAAAACCTTTTAGGGCTAATTTTTTTTGAACAAATTTATCTATGGCATTGTTTGAAGGCCATTTTTTGTTATCTAAGTTGGGGATATCCGGTTTTTTAGGACTTAAAAAAGCCCAATGATCCTTCCATTTGGCTCCTTGCTGTATCCATTTGATTATGATCGCTTTTTCTTCTGCATTTAAAGATAAATGAGAATCAGGGGGAGGCATCTGAATTTCAGGATCCGAATTTAATATGCGGTATACACTTTCACTTTTTCGGGCATTTCCTGATACAAAGGCATAATTACCACTGCTTAATTTGGCAAAAGCATTTTCCTCAATATCCAGTCGCAACCCGGCTTTTCTGGTATTCTCATCAGGACCGTGGCAAGAATAACACCTATCAGACAGAATTGGTTTGACATGAAAATTAAAATCAACAGACTCCGGAAGATTATTATAGGCTATTTCCACCTCTTCCGGCATGTCTAATGCACAAGAGGATAAAAAATTAACTAAAAGAATTAAGCGGAAAGAATATCTAAGCATTTTAGGCAACAAATATTCTTAAAGATAGGATTTTTTACTTTAGCCTTAAGCTGATTGGGTGGATTGATAAAATTATATCTATCTATGAAGATATGTTGTAATTATTTGAGATTAATGACAAAATCGTAGCAAACAATTCTAGTTTTAGCTTCGTTTTGTTTTTAAGAATGGTAAAAAATATTAAAACTTGATTTCAGTGTCAGCTAGCTATCTGTGAATAGTCTGCTTTCGATCAGGACCTACAGAAACAATTTTAATCGGAATTTCTAATTCTGCTTCAAGGTAATCAATGTATTCGTTTAGTGTTTCCGGGAGCTGCTCAGCCTTGACCATTTTAGTAAGATCCTCTTCCCACCCCTTCATTTCTTTATATATTGGAGTAACATTCTCGGCTTCAATATTGTAAGGCAGGTGGCTTACCTTTTCACCTTTGTATTTGTATGCAGTACAGATTTTTACTGTTTTAAATCCGCTAAGGACATCTGCTTTCATCATCATTAATTCTGAAACTCCATTAATCCTGACTGCGTATTTTAAGGCTACAAGATCCAGCCATCCACAACGTCTTGGTCTGCCTGTAGTGGCCCCAAATTCGTTGCCAACCCGTCCCATAGTTTCACCAACTTTGTCATTGAGTTCTGTTGGAAATGGGCCGCTTCCTACACGTGTAGTATATGCTTTAAATATTCCAAAAACACCTCCTATATTTCCCGGAGGTACACCAAGACCAGTACAGGCGCCTGCAGCCGTGGTATTTGAAGAAGTGACATAGGGATATGTGCCAAAATCTATATCGAGTAAAGAGCCCTGGGCACCTTCCGCCAGGATTTTTTTTCCACTTTTTTGTGCCTGATAAAGATATTCTTCACTATCTATAAAAGTCAGCTCTTTTAATTCTTTTATGGCATTAAAGAATTCAGTTTCCAATTCCAGAAGATCATATTGGATATCTACGTTATGAAAGTCTATCATAGTCTCATGCTTATTAGCCAAAGCACGATATTTATCCTTCCAGTTATCTAATTCAAGATCTCCAATCCTCATCCCGTTTCTTCCTGTCTTGTCCATATAAGTAGGTCCTATGCCCTTCAGTGTTGAACCTATTTTTGCTTTACCCTTTGAAGCTTCCGAGGCTGCATCGAGTAACCTATGTGTAGGTAAAATTAGATGTGCTTTCCTGGAAATTAAGAGCTTTGATTTTATGTCCAGATCAAACTTCTTAAGGTTATCAAGTTCTTTCTTAAAAATAACAGGGTCTATTACAACTCCATTACCAACAACATTGATCGCATTGTTGTGAAAAATACCCGAAGGAATAGTATGCAAAACGTGTTTTATTCCATCAAATTCTAATGTATGACCTGCGTTTGGGCCACCCTGAAATCTGGCAATAATATCATAGTTTTTGGTAAGTACATCAACGATTTTTCCTTTCCCTTCGTCTCCCCATTGAAGACCTAGTAGCAAATCTACGGCCATGCAGTATGTTATTGGTTAGTTATTAGTTTTTTCTTTATGGTTTCTTGTACCGTAGAAGTACAACGAATGATTATTAATTTTAATGTCGAAAACTTCTTCAATAGTCTTTTTTATTGATTGTATTCGCGGGTCACAAAATTCAACCACTTCTCCTGTATCCGTAAGAATTACATGATCGTGCTGCCTGTCAAAATAAGACTTCTCATATTGAGCCTGATTCTTTCCGAATTGGTGCTTGCGCACTAATTTACATTCCAGTAAAAGTTCTATTGTATTGTATAGCGTTGCTCTGCTTACCCGATAGTTTTTATTCTTCATATTGATATATAGAGACTCTATATCAAAATGTTCATCACTTTCGTAGATCTCTTGCAGGATTGCATAACGCTCGGGTGTCTTTCTATGCCCATTTTCCTCCAAAAAGGCAGTAAATACTTTTTTAACAATTTCTTGATCCTTATTGGTCCCCATAATTACGACATCATCTTAATGACAAATGTACATTTAAAAATGAGAATATTAATATTTTATGACTGCAAGATTACGCCTTTAAGGATAAAGAAAACATCTATACTCTGCTAACCTTTTCAATGCCGTTTATCTGCTTCAAATTTTTGATAAGTTTTTTTAGAATAGCATTATTTTTGACCACAACGGTAATTTTACCACTAAAGGTGCCCCCATCTGTACTGAAATTCAGATTTCGCATATTAACGTGCATATTATCTGAAATAATTTCTGTAATCTCATTCATCAGGCCAAGATTATCAATCCCTGTAAGTTTAATTTCAGATGTGAATTCCTCCTGAGTTGAATCAATCCATTTGGCACCAATAATCCTATAGGCATAGTTGGATTGCAAGGAAATGGCATTCGGACAGTTTTTTTTATGCACTTTAATACCTTCTGCCACACTAACAAACCCAAAGACCTCATCTCCAGGAATGGGGTTACAGCATTTGGAAAGTGTATAATTTAATTTTTCTTCCTCCTTGCCAAATACAAGCATGTCATATTTGGAAGTTATTTCTGCTTTGTCAATATCTTCAGGGATTGGTTTACGCCTAATCTTATTCTTGAAGAAGCTTATAAATGCATTGTTATATGATGATGCAAAATCCTTGATCATCTGATTATCAATAGCTCCGGTACCGATTCGATAGAACAGATCCAAACTTGTCTTGAGCTTAAAATGCACTACCATTTTATTGATAGAATCCTCGTTCAGATTAATTTTCTGGGACTTAAGTTTACGTCTTAACGTTTCCTTACCTTCCTGTGCAATTTGCTTTTGTTCTTCGCGCAAAGAGGAGCGGATTTTTGCCCTGGCACGTGCAGTGGTTGCATAATCTAGCCAATTCTGATTGGGTTTTGCTTTATCTGATGTAATGATTTCAACCTGGTCACCACTTTTTAAAGTTGTGTTCAGAGGCACTAACTTTCCATTTACTTTGGCTCCCCTGGTTCTCATTCCTACTTCTGTATGTATGCTAAAAGCGAAATCCAAAGGGGTAGCGTCTTTTGGCAGTGATTTTAGTTCACCTTTTGGAGTAAAAACAAAGATTTCTTTGGAGTAAAGATTTAATTTGAATTCCTCAACAAAATCAACCGCATTTCCATTTGAGGATTCAAGGGCTTCATGTAACCTATTGAGCCATATTTCTATTCCCTGTTCTTTTTGTTCTCCGTGTTTATATTTAAAGTGAGCAGCATATCCTTTTTCTGCTATTTCGTGCATTCTCTCGCTGCGTATCTGAACTTCTACCCATTTACCTTCAGGGCCCATAACGGTAATGTGCAAAGCCTCATATCCCGTAGATTTTGGTGAAGATATCCAGTCGCGAAGTCTAATGGGATTGGGTGTAAAATGATCTGTGACAATAGAGTAAATTTTCCAGGCAATAAATTTCTCATTCTGCTTGTCAGATCTATAGATGATACGAATTGCAAACTTGTCATATATTTCATCAAAAGTGACATTCTGAGATACCATTTTCTTTCTGATGGAATAGATAGACTTCATCCTTCCTTTTATATAATAATCAAGACCTTCTTTGTCTAAAGAATCTCGAATAATCTTGGAGAATTCATCAATATAATGCTGCTGTTCTTCTTTAGTTTTTTCTATTTTTTCCTGTATGTCCCTGTATACTTCCGGTTCGGTGTATTTGAGACTTAGATTCTCCAGTTCTGTTTTTATGTTATATAGGCCTATTCTATGGGCCAGGGGAGCATATATATAAAGTGTTTCCGAGGCCATTTGTACCTGCTTGTGCTCAGGCATAGCATCCATTGTAAGCATATTATGATACCTGTCTGCTATCTTAATGATAATTACGCGAACATCGTCGTGCAGAGTAAGTAACATTTTTCTAAAATTCTCGGCCTGTTGGGATATGTTCATATCCTTTTTGAGGTGAGCAATTTTGGTAAGGCCATCTACAATACGAGCAATGGTCTCACCAAACATTCTTTCAATATCGTCTAAGGTATAATTGGTGTCTTCTACAACATCATGCAGCAATGCTGCGGCAATTGATACGGCATCGAGACCAATCTCTGAAGCTACTATCTTGGCTACGGCAATAGGGTGAAAAATATAGGCCTCCCCAGATTTTCTCCGTTGATTCTTATGGGCATCAACAGCGATATCAAAGGCAGAGCGTACAAGCTTCTTATCTTCCTTAGTTAATGCCTGATAACTAATACGAAGTAATTCCTTGTATTCATTTGCGATTTTCTTATTTTCCTCCTCTATGGCGGTTTCCACACTCATAAATTAAAATTACCACAATCTTTTCTAGTTACCAACAAAAATCATGCCTTAAGGTTCTGAATTCTCTGAATTAAAGGGGGATGCGAATAGTGCAAAAACACATATGCCGAATGCGGAGTTAGATTGCTCAGACTGTTTTTTGACAGCTTTTTTAACGATTTAATTAAGGGTAATGGTTCGTAGGTTTTTTTGGCAAAATCATCTGCTTCAAATTCAAATTTTCTAGACAGAATGTTCATAACCAAGCCTGTTATTTCCGAGATTGGTGTGTAGAGAATTCCAAAACATATTAAGGCGGCATGAAAGCTAGGTTCGGTAACACCTATAGCAAATGAAAATTCGGGATTATTGATAAAAAGCGAAAGTAAGAACAATGTTACCCCGGTTAGAAGTATTGAAATTATCAGATTAATTATTATGTGGTTGCGTTTATAATGACCTACTTCATGTGCAAGTACAGCCACAATTTCTTCCTCCTCCAATTCCTGTATTAAGGTATCATAAAGTGTTACCCTTTTTTCTTTTCCAAAACCGGCAAAATAGGCATTAGCCTTGGTAGTTCTCTTGGATCCGTCTATCACGAATATATTTTGAAGTTTAAATCCAACTTTACTGGCATAATTTTCAATTTTGCTCTTAAGTGATCCATCCTCAAGGGGAGTTTGTTTATTAAATAATGGCACTATCAACCTGCTATAAAAAAGGTTCATAAAAACCGTGAAGATTGCTATTAGAATAAGGGCATATATCCAAAAATTATGGCCGGCAATTTGGACAAACCAAATCACCATAGCGAGTATACCACCTCCTAAAATTACCATCATGAGCCAACCTTTTATTTTATCAATAAAAAACAACTTTACGGAAGACTTATTAAATCCATATTTTTCTTCTATGACAAATGTCTGATAATAGGCAAAAGGCGTGGTAACTATGTCGCTGCCTAGCATTATGATCCCAAAAAATATAAGAGCCATTAATATTGGGTTATCTGTATAGTTTCGAGCAATTTGATCAACCCATTCAAACCCGCCAAATATGAGGAAACCCAGAGTCAGAATAATTGAAAAGGAAGACGACAGAACACCAAATCTGTAATTATCTTTTTTGTACGCCTGAGACCTTAAATATTCTTCGCTATCATAGACATCCTGTAATTCTTCAGGAATGGGATCCTGAAATTTTCTCGAATTCAGATAATCAACCAGTGCTTCCATAAGGAATTGAAGAACTATGATAACTATTATTGCATAAAACAGAAATGTACTATTCATAAGGGGCTTTTATCAATTAATTTGTAAGGAGATAAATTTTAAAAATCAGACCGATATAGGATTGAATTCTTTTTGATTAATCGCGTATTTGCCGATTCATCTTAACGAAATTCTCTTTGTCGTTTAGCTTCAAAGATAAGAATTGCAGCCGATACCGAAACATTCATGGAATCTATTACACCTTGCATTGGTATTATAATATTCTGATCAGATTTTTCCAACCATTCAGGGGTAAGCCCAGTTGCTTCAGTACCTACCGCAATGGCACAGCCCTTTTTATAATCTACTTCCGTATAGATACATGGAGCCGATAAGTCAGCAGAATAAATGGTTATTTCATTTTCTTTTAAAAATCTGATCACTTCTGCAGTCGTTCCCGTTGCGATATTTACGGTAAATAAACACCCAACACTAGACCTGATTATATTCGGATTATAAAGATCCCCGTTATTGTTTACAATGATTACAGCATCCAGGTTTGCCGCGTCTGCTGTTCTTAATAAGGCACCAATATTCCCTGGTTTTTCAGGTGCTTCAGCTACTAATATCAGTGGACTTTGATCCCTAAATGAAATATCGGATAAACTATGTTTTTTTGAAGTGGCAATCGCAACTATTCCCTCGGTACCTTCTCTGTAGGCTATTTTTTGGTATATTTCATGAGTAACTTCTATTAATTCGGGAATCTTATCCAATGGGCTTATTATCTGCCTCACTTTTTCTTCAGAAATAATTTTAGAGCAAAAAAGGACGCTCTGAATAGCATAACCGCCTTTGCAGGCTAACTCAAATTCTCGTTGTCCCTCTAAAACAAATGAGCCAGAATTTCTACGTTCACGTGATTTTTCTTTTAATGCGTATACTTTCTTAACCAAAGGATTTTGTAAACTACTAATCTGCTTTACCTTGTTCATAGGACAAAAATAGATGAATTGATAAACTTTCGCCTTCCTGTCTAAAAAGAGTACAATTTGAGGCAAGACTAATAGCTGTGGTTATTTTTCCTTAAGTGATGTACTCAGTTTATTCAATTGGATATTTCATATGATAGGTTACCAAAAGTGCGACTATTTGCCCATAACTTTTTATTCCCTGTTCCTGGTTATTTGCTTTCAGAAATGAATTAAAAATTGCTTTGAATATGGGCTCCAAAGGATTTTGATAGGCCATCCAGAATTTATTGAGCTCTTCGTAGTTTTTTTGTACCCCCCTGTTTAAACGGGAATATAATTCATGAAATTTAGTTTCATCTTTTAATTTTATTTCACTTAGGGAATAGCTTAGCGCATAGGCCGATGCAGAATAGTTGAAATAAAGATCCTTATTATTGGCTGTAACTATGTAGCCAATAAAATTTACCTCATTTTCTGCAGAATATCCAATTTGATGACCAATTTCATGACCGGTAACCACAGGGAATCTGAAATTAGGTATTTTAGCATTGACCTGGGCTTCATTTGTAAACGGATTAAGATAACCTCCATATCCCATATAGGTTAATGCAGTACTAAAAGTAGATTTCTTTAAACTTGGATTTTTGTAACTAAAAAGTGGAAATTTGGTTTCAAGCTCTGAATATCCCTTCAGGGTCTTTTGCATTATTTCCTTCTGACTATAAGGAATCTCAACAATTTGAGAAGTATCTGAAGTAATTTTATACTGCAACTCATTGGTTCTTTCAATGAGTTTTTCTGTGAACATTATCAATTCATTATTGGTATAACTATCTTTTAATCCAAGCTGTTGAGACAATGGTACACGGTAATAGTTGAAACCCCACATAATATGAAAGGTAAAATAGGCTACAGAAAGTATCATAGCGATATCTCTGAAGAAAAGTTTTAAATTTTTAATGATCCGGTTTCTATTGACAATAATATACCGGATTGCAAAAATTATTAGGATTGCATAAATTAAGTCGCCCATGGAAAATGGGAGCCATCCAAACACCAGGCGATAAAGCTTTGAAATAAAGGGGTATAGTCCATTACTGTAATAATTTTCAATTAGCTCCGGGTAACTGCCAAGCCATTTTACGATTATTATTTGCGGGATGATTGATAGAGCAATCCCATTTTTCAAACTCTTATTCATGAATTCAAAAATACCAATTATCTCGCTAGGTTAATTTGCAATATGTACTTTTGATCTTTTAAAAAAAATATATGAGCAAAGAGATAATACAATTAGAACCACAATGCATCTGGAAAAATTTCTCAAAACTTAATGCTGTACCACGACCTTCCAAGAAAGAGGAGCGAGTTATTAAGTTCATTATGGATTTCGGCAGATCTTTACAATTAGAAACATTTAAGGATGAAGTAGGTAATGTTATAATTAGGAAAGATGCATCAATAGGAATGGAAGATCGTAAACCCATTACTCTTCAATCTCACTTGGATATGGTACATCAAAAAAATTCTACCACGGATTTTGATTTCGATACTCAGGGTATTGAAATGTATATTGATGGCGATTGGGTTAAGGCGAGAGGCACAACTCTGGGAGCAGATAACGGTATGGGAGTAGCTGCAATCATGAGTCTTTTAGAAAGTAATGATATTCCACACCCCCCCCTTGAGGCCTTATTTACGATTGATGAAGAAACCGGAATGACCGGGGCTAAAGGATTAAAAGGGGGTATACTCAAAGGTCAGATTTTATTGAATTTGGATACTGAAGAAGATGACGAGATAGACATTGGATGTGCCGGAGGAATAGATGTTACGGCTACAAGATCCTATGAAGCAGAAAGTGTTTCCAAAGAGTCTATCGCTTATGCTATAAGTGTTAGAGGATTGCATGGCGGCCATAGTGGTATCGATATTCACCGTGGTTTTGGAAATGCCAATAAAATAATGAATCGACTTTTGTATGAGGGCACAGAAGAATTTGGAGTTAGAGTATCGCATATTGATGGAGGAAGTCTCAGAAATGCCATTCCCCGTGAAAGTTTTGCAACTATTGTTGTAAAATCAGACCTGAAAAAAGAATTTGAAAATAAAATATCTAAATGGATACATGAGATTAAACAGGAGAATTCTATTATTGAAACGAAGCTTGAAGTTAGCCTGAATGAAGTTGAAGTTCCTGATGAAGTCATGGAGAAATCGGCACAGGAGAAAATTTTGAAAGCGGTATACGCAGCACATAACGGGGTTTATGCAATGAGCACTGCAATCCCCGATTTGGTGGAAACTTCCAATAATATTGCCAGAGTTGAAGTAAAATCTGGTAAAATTCGGATTGGTTGCCTTACGAGATCTTCGGTGGACTCTGCTAAAATGGATTTAGCAAATTCTCTTAAATGCGCTTTTGGGCTTGCAGATTGTACTGTTACACTAAGCGGTGAATACCCCGGCTGGACTCCAAATCCAAATTCTGAGATTTTGGAAGTACTTAAAGTTCAGTACGAATCCCTTTTTAACCAAAAACCAGAGGTCGTTGCCTGTCATGCTGGTTTGGAATGCGGTATTCTTGGAACTAATTATCCAGAAATGGATATGATTAGTTTTGGTCCAACTATTAAAGGAGCCCACTCCCCGGATGAAAGAGTGAGTATTTCATCTGTGAAGAAGTTTTGGACTTTTCTTTTACATATTTTGAAGAATACACCTTAGCTCAAATAAAAAGGACCGAAGTTATTCGGCCCTTTTTTTTACTCTGCTATACCCAGAATCTCCAGGTCAAAAATGAGATCTGCATTAGGAGGGATAGGACCTCCTCCTTGTTCACCATATCCCAGATGGGGCGGAATAAATATCCTGATTTTATCACCAATTTTCATTCCTAGTAAACCCTCTTTAAAACCGGCCACAAGTCTTGAATCGGGACTGTAATCCATGGGGAAAGGCTCATAACCTCCTCCTTGTTTTCTTCGTTCGTCGAATTTGTCAAACTTGATGGCAACATCTTCATAATTACTGTCGAATAGAGTACCATCTGTTAACCAGCCGGCATAGTAAACTAATACCTTATCACCAATTTTTGGTTTATCACCTGTTCCTTCTTCCAGGGTAAGAATTTTTAAACCGGAAGGGAGTTCTTCAGCAAGATTTTGCTCCTGATCCTTTATTTCTTCTGCAAAATCGGTTTTAACCTTCGCCATAGCTGCTATAAGAGCTTCTTCTTCTGCAAAATAATCTGTCATTACTTTAACTGCATCAAAATTTCTGGCATCCTTTCCATTTCGAACAATGGTCATAGAATTCATTACTACATCTACAACAGGTTTGTCTTTTCTATTGGGTTCAGCATAAGTTTTTACATTGGCAATTGAATCAACCACCTCCAGACCTGATACAACTTCTCCAAAAACAGTGTGTTTGCCATTCAGAAAAGGTGTCTCTTTATGTGTTATGAAAAACTGGCTGCCATTGGTTTTTGGCCCTGAATTGGCCATAGAAAGAATACCTGCCTTATCATGTACCAAGGAGTCATTAAATTCATCTTTAAACCTATAACCCGGGTTTCCACGACCTGTTCCGGTAGGATCACCCCCCTGGATCATAAAGTCTTTTATAACTCTGTGAAAAATAATTCCATCATAGTACTTTCTGTCTTTATACTCTTCACTAACAAAGGGATTATTGCCCTCTGCAAGGGATACAAAATTCGCAACCGTTACAGGAGTTTTTTCCATTTCGAGCTTTATAATAATATCTCCCTGGCTCGTATTTATATCAGCAAATAAACCATCTCCCAGATCTCTGTATTTACTGGATGTACAGCTGGTTAATGCGGTGAGGCCAATTAAAGCAATTACAATTATTCTTTTCATATTTTAGAATTTAATTATCAGGATTTTCTTTTTGTTTATCAATTTTTAGAATGCTAATGGTGGACTTAAGTGCCACGTTTGGTCCAATTTTGTTGTTATCCCCATGATATCCGTATGCCATTGCAGAAGGGAAAAAGAATGTGGCTGTCTCATTTTCTTTAAGTAGCTTGACGCTATTGCGCAGGCCCGGAAATAATTCCTGTTTATCTACTTTATAATTTATCGTTCCAATTTCCTCCATCGTATAGATGGTATCATTTTCGAGACTAACCACATTATAATTAAGCGTCACCAGATCATCGGTAATGGGAGTATAATCGCTTTCCTCATTCATAGTATTGTAGTAGTACCAAGATCCTGAGGCTGATGTCAGATAATCATTAAGGGTATCATTTGCTATGATTTGTTGAATAATTTGCTCTTCCTGTTTTAAAAGTTCAATATTCCTCTGAACAGATGCCTTAATAAGACTTCCGGACTGTGTTTTAACAGGTCGCCTCGGTTCAGGTTCACCACAGGCGAAAACGAATATGAACGGTAATAAATAAATGAATTTTTTCATCTGGTAAGCTGTTCTTTATAGTTTTCCAATAAGGCTTCAAATTGCTTTATTGTACCCTCCATATTGTTATCGCTTCTTCCTCCCGCGGCGTTCATATGCCCACCTCCATGAAAGTGGTTTCTTGCAAATTCATTCACCGAAAAATTTCCTTCCGAACGAAAAGAAATTTTAATAATTCCTTCTTCCTTATTTTCAATAAAAATAACCGCAAATCTAATATTTTGTATCGTCAGACCGTAATTTACAAAACCTTCGGTATCTCCTTTTCTATAATTATGGGCATCTAATTCTTCCTGGCTCAAAGTAGTATATGCCGTGTTATAATTCTTCAGAATCACCATATTTTTTAATGCACAACTCAAGAGTTTTAACCTATCGGGAGTATTGGTATCAAATATTTTATTTTGAATTTCAAAGCTATTAGCTCCTTTATTAATAAGATGAGCTACAACCTGATGTGTTTTACTTGTCGTTGAGGAATACTTAAAAGAACCTGTATCGGTTACAATTCCGGAATATAAACAATCAGCAATTTCACTTGAAATCTTATTAGCATCGCCCAGAGAACTAATGAAATTATATACCATTTCAGATGTAGAACTCATTTTTGAATCTGAATAGGTTATTTGTGCGTAGTTATCAGGGGCTTGATGATGGTCTATCATGATAAAAGGGGCATCTAAACCTTCCAGTATAGGTGTCATCTGTCCAACTCTGCCAAGATGATTAAAATCAAGGGTAAAACAAAGGTCAGCGGCTTTAAGGTATTCGACTGCTGCAGTATTATCTTTTTCGAAGTTAATAACTTCGTTAGTGCCAGGCATCCACTTTAGGAACCTGGGATAATCATTGGGTACAATTACCCTGACTTCCTGTCCAATCGATTTGAGATAATGCCATAAACCCAGCGAAGAGCCAATAGCGTCGCCATCGGGGTTTTTATGGGGCACAATTACTATCTTTTGCGGCTTTGAGAGCAGTGCTTTTATGGCCTGTACATCCTCAGAATTCATGCGCGCAAAGATACAATTAAATTAGAGATTCCCTATGCAGGTAAATTAAAAGTAAGTCAGAGAAGAATACTTCACATATTCGACTCTATAATACTTCCAAAAAGTATTTTGGGGTAGTACAAATATTCCTTTTATAAAAGTTTATTTTAGCGTACAAAACCTGAGCTTAATGTATAAATACTTGTTTGTTTTAATCGCCTTTGCTTTCCTGGCAGCTTGTACTGCCAAAAAAAAATCGTTAAAGACCACTGTTCCTGAGTCCGAAATTACGATTGCTTTCGGTTCCTGTAATAAGCAAAATTTAGAAAATTTATTATGGGATGATATAAAAGAAGCAAGTCCGTTATTATGGATCTGGGGTGGTGATATAGTCTACGCAGACACAGATGATGTATCGAAAATAAGAGAATTATATGACGCTCAAAATAAGGTATCAGGCTATAGAAAGTTAAAGAAGAATACTCAGGTAATTGGGACCTGGGATGATCACGACTATGGCTTAAATGATGGAGGCACTGAATTTGTATCTAAAAGACAAAGCCAGCAGGCTTTCTTAGATTTTATTGACGTACCGCCAGATCATCCCAGGCGAATGCAGGAGGGGGTATATTTTGCATATAATTATACTGGAAATCTTGGCAAGATAAAAATACTAGTTTTAGACACACGATATTTTAGAACAGCTTTAACCACGGATACGGAAACTGACAGACGCTATAAACCCAATCCTTATGGTGAGGGTACACTTCTGGGAGAAGCACAATGGAAATGGCTAGCCAATGAGTTGAACAATTCGGATGCGGATTTTAATCTTGTAGTTAGCAGCATTCAATTCTTGTCTAATGAACACGGTTTCGAGTGCTGGGGGAATTTCCCCCATGAAGTAGATAGATTTAAAAAATTATTAGTGGATTCACAGGCAAAAGGAGTAATTATTCTTTCGGGCGACCGCCATATTTCAGAATTTTCTAAATTAGATATTCCCGGACTTTCCTACCCATTGATTGATTTTACAAGTAGTGGACTTACTCATGCATACTCGGATTTTTCCGGGGAACCCAATCCATATCGGATAGGAGGTGTTATATCTAAAGAGAGTTTTGGACTGGTAAAGTTCAATTTGATTACCAGGGAAGTGATTTTGCAAATTGTAGAAAATGACGGTATTGTGCCTCTGGAAATAAGGCAGAATTATTAATGTTGTGGTTTGCTGCAAGAAAATGTATTTTTGCCCAAAATTTTATAAATGACAACGAACAGAACCTTTACAATGATAAAACCAGATGCGGTAGAAAATGGACATATCGGTGCCATTTTAGAAAAAATCACCTCTGCAGGTTTCAAGATCATTGCTATGAAATATACTCAATTGAGCAAGCGTGATGCACAGCAGTTTTATGCTATTCACAATGAGCGCCCTTTCTTTGGTGAATTGATACAGTTTATGACAAGGGGACCAATTGTTTCCGCTATTTTAGAAAAAGATAATGCAGTGGATGACTTTAGAGCCTTAATAGGGGCTACCAATCCCGCTGAAGCTGCTGAAGGAACCATAAGAAAATTATTTGCCAAAGACATTGGCGAAAACGCAATACATGGTTCCGATAGCGATGAAAATGCCGCAATAGAAGGAAGTTTCCATTTTTCAGGCAGGGAAATCTACTAAAGAACAAAGAAGAAAAAATCGCTTATATAAGCGGGGCCATTTACCTCAACACAATATTTTTAACCAAATCCTTTTTCAATTCTTCATTGAGCATATCAATGATCTTGGATTTTCCATGACTTAGTTCTTCCCTTAATACGGAGGATGAAAGTGAGACAAAAAGAGTATTGTTACGCAACTCCACTGAAGTCGTATAATTATTAACTCCATTGTCCATTATCTTTTCCCATGCTTCCCTTACCATAACCTTGTCCATTCCCTTCTGCAATTTATTTTCTTTAATAAATGCATTTAAAGCCTCACTAAGGGAATGAAGATTTTTTTCTTTAGCCATTACGGTTTAGCATTGATAGGTTGAAAACGCCTGTAATGATAAGACAGACCTTCTTTATTTTTAACAACCATTTTGGTTTTAGTAATCTCAATTAATTGCTCATCCCAAGTACTTAAATCATTCTTGTAAATCATCCAAAATAAGCCTTCTTTTTGAATTATTTGGAATGACTCTGCGTCACTGGAAGTGCTAAAAGTCCCATCAAATTTGGGCTGCATTTTCTTACGAAAACCTTTCATTTGCTCACATTCGAAATAATCAATACTTAAATTGACGTCATATTCTTTGGTCTTTCCATCCGGAAATTTAACCTCTTGGATCTCCCAATATCCATTGATATAGTTTAAATCTGATACGGATATTTTTTCAGAACAAGCCAGAGCGCATAAAAACAGTATTAATGATACAAATTTGCGCATACTACAATTTAAAAATTTTATAGGATTGATGAATAGATTTCACAACATTTTCTGTTCGCTCCGGATGAGTGTCACTTATAAATATTTGACCAAAATTTTCATTGTCTACTAAAGTGATAATATGTTTCACCCTATTTTCATCCAATTTGTCAAAGATATCATCTAAAAGCATAATCGGGGTTGTTCCGGCATGTGCTTTTAAAAATTGAAACTGAGCAAATTTTAAAGCAATTAAAAATGATTTTTGCTGACCCTGGCTACCAAATTTCTTAATGGGATAGTTTTCTATTTCAAAGCGAAGGTCATCTTTATGTATTCCTACTGAAGTGTACTGCAGGGCCCTGTCTTTTTCAATATTGCTTTGAAGCAGCGGCAATAGATCTTGTGTGAATAATTTGCTTTCATAATTAATATTGACTAATTCCTCTCCGCCGGAAATTGCCAAGTATTGCTCTTTGAAAATAGGAATAAAATCTTCAACGAAGGCCGCTCTTTTATTGAAAATGCTGGTTCCATAATCAGTCAGTTGTTCATTATAAACGGAAATGGTCTCCTGATCGAAAGAATGGTTAATTGCAAAATATTTCAGCAGGGTATTGCGCTGTTGAAGAATTTTATTGTATTTAATGAGTGTTTGCAGGTACTCCTTATCGGACTGTGATATAACACCGTCCATAAATTTTCTTCTAATATCACTTCCCTCGAGGATTAGATCCCTGTCTGCTGGTGAGATAATAACTAAAGGCAATAGACCAATATGATCAGATAAGCGATCATAAACTTTATTGTTGCGCTTAATGATTTTTTTCATCCCTTTTTTGAGGCTGCAAACAATTTTTTCGTTCCTGTCTCTGAGTTTGAAGGTTCCTTCTATGATAAAAAAATCCTCTCCGTGTTTTATATTCTGACCGGCTTGTGGATTAAAATAGCTTTTGCCAAATGCAAGGTGGTAAATAGCATCAAGGACATTGGTTTTCCCTTTTCCATTATCGCCAACAAAACAATTCGTTTTAGAGTCGAATTCAAATTGCTGTTCTTCAAAATTTTTGTAGTTAACCAGTGATAAATTCTTCAGAAACATTGGGAAAGTAATTTGGCAATAAATATGGATGGTGCAAATTATCGAAAAATAACGAATAATTTGGCTTTACGTTTTGGATAAAAACTTTATTTTTGCGCGACCAATAAATTTTAAGATGGCAACATATAAGAAAAGGGGATACAAGCCTAAAAATAAAGCCGAAGAGAGAGAACTTGCTTCTCAGAAAAGCGCAACGGCGGAAGTTTTTAGCAGCTTAGATGAGAGTGCTTCAAGATCAGAACAATGGGTGGCCAAAAATCAAAATTATATTCTTGGCCTAATAGGTGTGATTGCCATTGGGGTCTTAGGTTATCTTGCTTATAATCAGTTTATTCAGGTGCCAAAGGAGGCTAATGCTGCTAATGAACTTTTTTACCCTCAACAGTATTTTGATCAGGCTTTAAACAATACAACTGAAAAGGATTCATTGTTTACTTTAGCTTTAAATGGAGCCGAAGGGAAATATGGATTTTTGGATATTATAGACGAGTACAAAGGAACGAAAGCAGCTAACCTGGCAAATTATTCTGCAGGCATGGCTTATTTGAATATGCAACAATACGAAGATGCTATAAGGCATTTGGAAAGTTTTTCTTCTGATGATGCAATCCTTGGTTCCCTGGCTAAAGGAGGAATTGGAGATGCCTTTATGCAATTAGGACAGGCTTCAGATGCCCTGGGATATTACGAATTGGCATTTGCACACAGTACAAATGATTACACTACCCCAAGATTTCTATATAAAGCAGGAGTAACAGCAATGGAGCTGAATCAGAATGATAAGGCACTTCAGTATTTCCAAAGAATTAAAGATGAATTTTCAAATTCCGAAGAAGCCAAAACTATAGATGCTTTTATAGGAATGGCTAAAAGCAAGTAATAAATGGCTACGTCCAACAAAAATTTGTCAGTTTATGACAAGAAAACAATCCCAAACGCGAATGCCCTTCGGTTTGGGATTGTTGTTTCAGAATGGAATACTGAGATTACAGAAGGTCTATATAAAGGAGCCGAAACCGCTTTACTGGATTGTGGTGCTAAACAAGGCAACATTATAAGGTGG